>CAYHCU010000020.1:0-20491 GCA_964355035.1 uncultured Flavobacteriales bacterium
TTAAAATACTTTTTTCTGTCCCAATCCAGATAGAACTATCGGGCGACTGCGTGATTGAATTTAAATCGCCATTGATTTCTGAAAGGTTTTCTTCACTGGAATGATAAATTATTCTTAAGGTTTTCGGATCCAAAATGTCGAAACCATTTGTATGAACGATAATCAGTTTCCCGTTTTTCATTGCTTGAAGTGAAATCGGTGAAGGATCAGACAAGCCGTCATTAGTAGAAAAATAAGTAATGTTGTTATTCATAAAATACCCTAAGCCGTTATCAGATATAGAGAACCAAATTTTTCCGTATTGATCTTCTGTAAATGAATGAACTGATTTTCCACTTAAAGGTAAATTGATTAATTCACCTTCTTGCAAATAATACGCTCCGTTCCCATCAGTGCCAAACCAAATTCTTTTTTTTGAGTCTATAAATATTGAATACACATAGTCTTTAGAAATCATTGTGTCAAAGGTCGTGTCTTTGGAAATAATTGCTTGGTCTGAATTCCCGTTCGCATCAATATGGAATTTGCTCACTCCATTAAATCCTCCGACCCATATATCATCGTCTGTTCCGGTTATCGATAAAATGCTGGATTCTTCTATGTTTGACTTTTTATGAAAGGACCTTGAACTTCCTGTCTTTGGGTTAAATCGGTGAATTCCTTCGCCTAGTGAACCAAGCCATAAATAGCCATATTTGTCTTCATATATTGTGACTATATCAGCTGGCGTTTTGGAATCCATGATCTTGAATAATTCCGTTTGCCAGATACTATTCTTGTCCCGATACATGTGTCCTAATTGAGTGTCAGGACAATACCAAATGCCACTTTTGTGGTCTGATAGGATACAATGAATTGAATTTAAATTGGTTTGTTGGATAGAATAGAAAGCGCTTATTTTATCTCCTGAGGTTCGTGTTAGATGGATAGATTCTGCAAACCAAATATTGTTTTCTAAATCTGAAATGATATCAACAGCGCGGATTAAATTTTTTGATTCTTGAACTAAGGATGTTGTAGTTCCGAATCTGTCATATTTCAGAATTCCTTCTGCTTGGGTATTGACCCAAAGAATGTCTCCTGTTGCCAATAAAGAATTTATTTGTCCTGAAGAAATTTGTTTGGGCTGAAAACCTACTTTGTTGTTTATATAATCAAATGTGCAAATTCCTTTCTCTTGAAACCCAAGCCAAAGTTGATTGGATTGATCTATTGTTAGCGAGAGAACAATATCATCCGGAAGTCCATCGGAATTGCCAAATGAACTTACTTTCTTTATACCATTTGAAAAGGAAAGAAAATTTAGACCTTCATCTGTTCCCACACACATTCTTCCATCCGGCAAGAGTACTATTGAATAACAACAGTCGTCGGAGAGATTGTCTGCATGGTCAAAATTGTACATTAGACCTTTTTTGATACAATAAACTCCTTCACCTTTGGTGGCAATAAAAAGAACGTTGCTTCTGTCTTCTGCAAAAGCGCTTATCGTTGATTTCGGAAATCCTTCTTGTGGCGAAAATTGAGAAATCTTTCTGGAAATGATGCGAATTATTTTGCCTGTTGCATATCCAACCCAAAGGATTCCGTTTTTGTCTTCATAAAATGCAGTAACATTGCCTGCTATTATACTATCACTGCCACTTATTTTTGAAAAGTTTATACCGTCAAATGTAAAGATGCCTTTATCTGTTCCTGTCCATATTAACCCTTTGCTATCTCGATAAAGTTTTGAAAACTTTGGTCGAAATCCTTCTGTACGAATATCGAAAGATTTTGATAAAGTTGTCTGTGCTTTAATCGGTTCAATAAAATGGAATGAGAAGAAAATTCCTATTGCTAGAACTCTTAAAAGCGATTTGAGTCTGCTCATTTTTTCTTTAGTTGAGCTGAAATTTCTATGCTAATTTCACTTGACACTTTTTCATGAACAACTTTAGGAACTTTGATGTTATGATCAGACAAAGCAACATTGAAATGTGATTGCACAGTGGCTTCTCCATTTTTAACTGTTACAAAAGATCTTATTATCCTTTCGTTTTCAACTCCATGTATCCACAATTTTCCTTTAGCTCTTATCTCAAAAGTCCCGTCTTTGTCAAATGAAAAATTTTCAATTATTTTACCCATAAAGGTAGCTTCCGGATATTTTTCTGATTCTAAAAATTTTTCGTTAAAATGTTCTTCTTGAAGGGAACTGTTGAAACCTTTGAAGGTTCTGATTGAAACTTTAAAAACGAATGTCTTCTTTTCTATATCAATAATTCCCTGCATTTCATTGGAGGTCGCTTTTATCAATTCTTGCTTAGATTCTGAACGAAATGAAATTTTTCCTTCATTCGTAAAGTAGAGTTTCTTCTCCGGCGCCATTGAGGTTGTCAGCAAAATTAAAAGAGAGAAAACTAATATGCGCATGTTGCGGAATGATTATTTTACTTTACAAAATTAGCAAAATTAGGTTAACTTTAATATTCAATTATTTGTTGTTGACCCGGTTTTTGCTTCTTACCTGTTTTCTTGAAAACAAATTCGAAAATCATATTTGTAGCCCCTGTGTTTTCTTTGACATATTCGGCTGATGCTGCCCCCGAACTCTTTAATTGGTCTTGGTTTGACAGAAGTTTGTTAATGACTCTTTTTGCAATCACTGAATCACTGATACTATAGGCCGATCGTTTCGTAATTAAGTCATGTGCTTCCTTAAACTTGCTGTATTCTGGCCCAAATAAAATTGGTTTCCCGTGAGCTGCCGGTTCAAGTATATTGTGAATGCCTTTGCCAAAACCTCCGCCAACCCAAGCGAGAGTTGCATAAGCATAAGCTGACGATAAAAGACCAACAATGTCAATGATCATTATTTCAGCTTTAGTGTTTAATTTTTCGTCCGAATACAAGGCAATCTCTTTTGATTTAATTTGCTTTGAAATTGTCTTTTTTAACTCTTCGATTCTCTTTACGGTAACTTCGTGAGGTACAAATAGCAATTTCAAATTACTTTCATCTAATGAATAATAAGTTGATAAAAGAAGCTCTTCGTCTTCCGGCCACGTGCTGCCTGCAATTATAGATTTATTCTTGCCTATAAATTCTTCAATTTTATCGTTACGTAAAGACTCTTTCGCAACTTTTTCCACCCTGTCAAATCGGGTATCACCGGAAATCGAACTATTGGAAATACCTGCTTCTTTTAATAATCGAAAAGAATTTTTATCCTGAACAAAAATATGAGTAATTATTTTTAACAATTCCCGAAAAAAGACACCATACCATTTGAAGAAAATTTGTTGCGGTCTGAAGATTGCTGATACAATATAAACAGGTTGTTTTCTTTTGTTCAATTCATTGATAAAGTTGAACCAGAATTCATATTTTATAAAAAAAGTCTTTGTAGGATTCAGGATATTTACAAATTTGGAAGCGTTATTTCTTGTATCCATTGGTAAATAGGAAACGAAATTGACTTCTTTGTAGTTCTTCCTGATTTCATAGCCTGATGGAGAGAAAAATGTCAGTAATATAAAAGAGTCTGGATATTCTTCCCGAACTTTTTCAATCAACGCGCGACCTTGCTCAAATTCACCAAGTGAAGCGCAATGAAACCAAAACCTTTCTTTGCCTTTAAAGTCTTTAAGAGCTTCTTCAAGATTTTTAATACAATTTTTACGACCACTGACCCATAATTTTGCCTTCTCATTTCCAATTAGCGAAGCCGTTTTTATTGAAAATAAATAAAGAGAAATTAATAGGTCGTAAACTATCCTCATTTCTAGTTGATATAGTATTTATCAGCCATTCTTTTGTAAAGAGGGAAAACCCAACCTGCTTTGAAACCGATTAAAATATCAGTTCTGTTCCTGTCATCTTTAAGGCCGGTATCAAAATTGTAAGCCCGTTTGTTTTTTGTAAAACCTTCTGTAAACTCAAAGCCTGCATAAAAATTGATTAATCGTTTGTTGCTGAAATTAATGTATCCTATAAACTGATTGACAAATAATCCACTCGTCAGTCTGTCAAAACCTCTTCTGTTGTCGCCTTCCAGAAAGGGAACAGGACTTCCCGGTGTGTCTATATAAATCCTATGCTGCAAATATCCTGTGCCAAAGCTAGCTAAAAGTCCGCTGTTTTTATTCGGTCCGATAAATGGAAATATTTTCCCGGCTTTTAAATTAAATCTCATCCCTCTTTCTGTAAGTGTAACAGAAGCGTATTGACCGCCTCCATCAATTATATATCCATCAGGCGTCTTGTACTGATCCAAAATTGTATTTTCTTTAACGGCATCACTAAAAATAAAATTGCCTTCAATACCCACTAACCAATTCGATTTTAATTTCCATTGAAAAACGGAACCGACAGAAAAACTATTCCCAAATCGATCTGCCATATCCCCTGCAGGAAATTCGTAACTAAAAGTTGCCCCAATCATCGGAAATGAAATGGACGAATCTCGAATGCTGTATTGCCCTTGCGCTAAAAAAGTCATCATGCTTCCGATAATCAAAAAAAGAAGTTTTTTCATATTACTTTGGTGGAGCGTTAAGGTATTTTAATGATTCTCCTTTAGGAATTGATAGTGATTTAAATTCGCTTTTCTTCAAATGTTTACAAAGAAAAACAATCTGACCGCAATGATATGCATAATGCGTTAGTTGACGATGAATTGCCCTCAATACAGTATGCTCTTCATTTCTGATCAAAACTATTTTCTGAAGATCGTCGCTTTTCAAAGAAGCAAGAGTATCAAACAAGCAAGACCATCCTTTCTCCCAAAACTCCATAACTTCTTGTCTGGATTTGAAGTCGTCAATAAATTCACCGTCACGGTTACGGTCTTCTTTTTCGCCATCTGTGGTTAGGAAGTCAGTGAAACGGCTTAACATATTTCCGGCTAAATGCTTCACTAGGGTTGAAATAGAGTTCGAATCTTGGTCGATCTGTACGTGAAATTGCGAATCTGAAATTTGATCCATTGCTTTTTCAGCATTGGACTTCAAGCCTTTAAAACTTTTTAAGGATTCCAGTAAATACTCTTCAGAAATTGAATTCATCATGCAGTTTTCACTTGTAAATCGTCAGCCGTAAATTGATAGGGCAGGAGGTTGCTCACATTTTCAGCAATGAGTACTTTTCCTGCTTCACCGGTCATAATTAACCGAATGTCTTGTTGGTAGCGATGCTCATATTCTGCAATTGCTTGCCGGCAAGCCCCACATGGCGTAATTGGTTTGTTCACATGAAAGTGATCAGAATTGGCAGTAATAGCCATTGCTTTGATTTTAACATTCGGATAGTTAGCACCTGCCGCAAATATAGCCACTCTTTCTGCACAAAGTCCGATCGGGTAAGAAGCGTTTTCTTGGTTATTACCCCTGAGAATGATGCCATTCTCCAGCATAATAGCTGCACCCACATGAAAGTGCGAATATGGAGCATACGCTTTATTCATACTGGCCTTCGCTTCTACCAATAAGTCTCTGTCGTCCTTACTCAGTTCTTCCTGGTTTTCATACTCAGTCAGACTACAATGAATTTCTATGTTTTTCATATATTTTAATTAAAAAAGGAGTTAAATGTACGGAATAGAAATGGGGGTTTGATAAAACTGGGTAACTTTAAGTGAATTTAATTACTCAAACCCCTCACTAAAAAATTCATTCAATGTCATGTCAAAAGCATTTATCACTTTTACCAAGCTGCTAAATCTTAAATCTTCTCCTTTTTCATAGCGGCCATACTGCGCCCTTGGAAGATTATTTTCATAAGCAAAATATTCATAGTTAGTATAACCTTTGGCTATGCGTAGTGATTTTATTCTTTTCCCTAGTTTTGTTAGTTCGTCCTGACCTTTTTTCTTGCTTTTTTTCTTTGGCTTGATTTCCATACCGTAAAGTAAAGTCACAGAAAATCATTTAGTTACCATTAATTAGAACCTATTAATAAGATACTACTTAAAAGTGGTAATTATTTTTATTAGTTCTCCGGTCAGAAAAATAGTTGCTCTCCAGATTTAGAATTATCGGACAACTATTTTTCGCTTTTCGACCCACATAACTCATTGTAACACTCTTAAATTAATATAGAATGAAAATAAAATTATTGCACTACTTATTTCGAAAGAAAAAAAGTTAAGCTCCTGCTTGTATTACCAAGCGCAGGAAACAACAGATCAAAGTATTTATTTGCAAGACTTGAAGGATTCTCTTTAAGCAGTTCAATGATGTTTTGAATTGTTTAATGATGAGGTCAACTCTTTCCTGTTTTCTGTGCCATAAGAAATTTAAAACTAAATCTAAAATTCATACCTATGAAAAAATTACTCACCTTATCGTTTCTTATTCTAATTAAATTATTGACTGTTAATGGTCAAAACATCACCGTTAAATTTACGCATGACCCAATTCGAGCTTGCTCTGATAATATTGTTACAGTTGATGTTATTTTTGCAGCAGCCACACCAACTTATGGTGCCAATCTTTTTGTTGCAATAGATCTTGGAGCGCATTTACCAACCAATGTCACTGATCTTTCGAATTATCAAATTATTTATAATGATGCGAATCCTCTAAATACTGTTGAGAATGTTCCCGGACCTAGATATGTTTTTATTGATTTAGGATCGAATCAATTTCCAGCTGGCACAGTGACAAAACATTTTACTTTAAGGTTAAATTGTAAATCAATCACAGGAAGCAACAACATAATTACTAACGAAGATGATGTCTTTTTAACTGTAGGCCAATTTTTAACTCCGCAAACAAATGGAACCGGCCCATTGCCATTAGTAGATTGGACAATAGCTGTAGTTGCAAATCCAGCCCCTCCTTTAAATACAATAAATTCTACAGCATACAGTCGGATTTTCCCATATTACTTGAATTATGTTTTTATTAATAATGGAAATAGCTTCAATTTGGGGGTGAATTATATAGATTGGCATAATGGAACTGCAACAAGGGAATTAACCTACCAAGTTGCTGCCACTCAACCTGCCCTTAGTTCTGGTTATGATCTTCAATTAAGTTTTATTGAGACATTCGAATGCAATAAGGCCAATATTGCGGCAATTGAAATATCAATTCTAAGAACCGGTTCGCCAATCCTCTTAGTTTACTCTGCCAGTGGAAATACTTCGAATATAATTCAAATTTCTAATCAGACTGTAACTCTTATGGATGGTGATGTAATTAAAATTCATGAAACATTTGAGTATCCGGATTATTTGAATAACTGCGTTGTACAAGATTGTTCTGCTCTCCAACAATCAACCATTTTGAATTCGACCTTGAATTGGGGTTGCGAAGAAATGGATTTCAACCACACTGTTATAACAAGTCAGTTATGCAATCCTATTAACATTAACAATAGAGTTGTACAAGGGCCTAAGGAGGAAAATGTTTCCATTTCCAGAACAACTCCATTGCCCTCCGGAGGAAGCATTTCGTCTTATTGGACTTTTTCCGATGGGCCTGTCACTACTTGGGAATATGTAATTGAAAATCTTGATAATGGCCTTACTGATGCTGCGAAGAATCTTATCGTTTCTATTACGGAGGATCCAAATCAATCTTCATTTTACTTTCTCAGTCCTATTGACATAGAAGTAATTTCAACTGATGGCACTGCTTTGCTTTCAAGTAGCTTGGTGAATTATCCGACACCACTTCCTAACCCACTTCCAAGTTGTCGTAGTGCTTTTCCTAATGCAATAATAGGGGCATACTATAATGCCGGTGTTCTTTTACCCGGACAAACTATTACCGTTAGAATTAATCTTCATTATTGTTGTCCATCTGCCGATATTGGCGGAACAGGAGTGTATTCTATTTTTGATGTAGATAAATATTTAAATACATGGCGTGTTGCTGCAACTTTTCTCGATGAATGCAATAACTATTCCAACAATACCGACCCTGGACCGATAACCGTTGATCATTTTGGCACAGAAGGAACGGACCATATTAGTCGTAATGGAGCTGGAAGCAAACTTTATTTGAAACAAAATTTTACTCCGCCGAGCTTAGATATAGACGTAACCGACACAGTAACAAATTGCAGTACATGGCCATTGAATTTAAATATTCAGAACTTTAAATTCAATTTGAATTATTATAACTCATATGATCAAAATGCAGCAAATGTTTTTTCATCTCTTGTAGACTTTTTTTCTACTTCAAATGTAATGACAGGAAAACTAGTTTTTAAGTTCGAACTAAAAGCTGGTTTAGAGTTAATGACAGGTGCGTCAGATTATTCTCTTATATATTTAAATAACAATTCCCCTTGGCCGGTTAATGTTCCTCCGGCAATAGGAACTCAATGCTCTGAAAATATTTATACTATTGAATATGATTTCAGCGCTTGCCCAGGGGGAGCAACTCCTTCCAATATTTATGCTTTTCTGAATAATTCTAGCTTTTCTTTTAGCATAATGGGATGCTGTTGCCCAAATACAACCGATAAAAATCCCGGGTTCAAAATTCAAACTTATCTCAAAGGGAATGACCAAACGTGCGAAATTCCAATGTGTGAAAAAGCAGGCAATTTAAGCATTCACTGCCCTGGTTGTAATATGCCGGGTGGTATAGTGCAAGCTTCTACAAAATCATTAAGCAGGAGCACCCTCGGCTTCGAAGATGACCTCAATGACGGATTAGCAGATAACATTACTCCAATGGGTTCTTCTTATATCCAAACTCATAATGTGGCCTTGAATCATTCTATGGTTGGTGATGAATTATTGACAGATATCATTGCTAACATCGATAATTCCTCACTACCAATTAACATGAGTTACTTGAATAGTAATGGAATATTCTTAAGTCATCTTTACATTGAACAAAAAATAGAAAATTCAAACTCAGATCGATTTGATGTAAACATAACTGACGTTGAAGTTACAATAAACTCCACCAACAATGCATATGACTCACATTTTACATTGAATAAAGCAGATGCATTATTCTCTTCACTAATACATGATGACAGAAATGGCCCAAATTTTAATGACATCATTTTTTATGACCTTAGTGAATCAGTGATCCAGGATATTACCGGACATGCTTTTGAAATTGTTGGTAATGAACAAATACGTATTCAAAGTCGATTGAATGTGTGCAAGAATTACACTCCAAATGGAAATTCAATGTTGCCTTCAGATAATGAATTTGCAAGCAGAGTTTTAATAAACATGTATTTAACAGAGGAAGATTTAGTATCGCAAAATATTTTCGATGCTTTTACTCACGGATTGAGAGACATTGCACAAGATGTAGGCACTACTACTTATGGTAATTTGTATTTTTGTGAAGGACGAAATAACAACCATTATTTTTATTCTGTTCGTCCGGTGATTACTGCATATATTGACGATATCTATAATGAAACAGGTTCCAATTGCACAAAATTGTTAATTGTGGATAACAATACTTTGATAGGAGGAGAAATATTAAATGTATTTCCTTACGAATTCAGAGCAGTCCCGCATATTTCAGGCATCAATGTTCATTTACCGGGACCAATTTCCGGATATAATTTTTTAGCCAGTTTGCCAGGTAATCTTAATGTATCTAGCTCAACAATCAGAACCTATAATGATCTGAATTGTGGTGCCGCAAATTATCATTATGCTTTGTTTAATCAAAATATTCCTTTCTCAACTTTCTTAAATATTCCTAGTTCTCCGGCAACACAAGTTTTATCAAGCCAAATTCCACTTACTCCTTGTAACGTTGATTTACCACCTCAGAATAATATTTACAGCAGTGATGAATATCTATTGGAACATTTTGTTTTTCCATTTACGTGGAATGATTGCAACTCCGAAGAAGTTTTTTCAAGTATTTATCAATCAAGCCCTCCAATAGCTCCATATATTGAAACCACGTATGATTTAGGAACAGCTCCTGCAAATACGACATGCCAGAGTACTATGGTTATTCAGACTAATTTCCTAAACATTGGAGTTAGTGTTTCTTCACCAAGCTCTGAATTGGCACCGCCAACAACCACTTTAACAAATATAACTGTGAATGCGCCTCAAACGTGTTTTGATTTTAAATTAGAGAATTTAGATCAAAATTTAGTCATTCTTAATCCCTTTATCTATATTCCTTTGCCAGCTACTGCGTTTTATAGTGATGTCACAATTAACGGAGTAAATGCAACAATTTTAAATACAAACACCGGACAAATAGCTTTCTTTGATTTTCAATCAGATCCATTTTCGCCGCATGAAACTAAAACTTACACTATTTGTTTTCAAACTGCAAACTGCAACAACACCCAACCAAATATTCCAATATTTTATGGATGGAATTGTGATGGGCCACCAACTTTGCTTGATATCAACAATAACGATATTTGTTTTGTGGAGCATCAAGATCAACCGGTAGATTTTGCACCAATGCAAGTTGACCCTAGTTTGTCACTCGTAGGAAGTACTAACTTAGACCTTGACTATTTACTATGTAATTCATATACTGTAGAAGCTACACTCTTTGTTTTTAACGGCTATGTTGACAATCTGACTTTCGATATTGTTAAATACGATCCGACAATTCAAATAAATTCAGTTACGTTTTCGTACAAGCATTCAAATAGCGCTGCTGTACCTTTTTTGAATTCAATTCCTACTACTCAAAATAATTTGACTACTACGTATTATATGCAAGATCAGGCTACGCAATTTTATTATCCGGGTTATCTATCAAGTTCAGATAAGATAATTATGACGGTAGTATTTACGCCTACTCAACCTTGGACAGGTACACCAGCAACTTCCCCTTTTGGGTTTGACTATCATTATACAACTTATTGTGGTGATGGCGGAGGAGCATTGCAAAGGTTAGAGCTAACTAAATATACTTTTCTTCCGGGAGGTTGCAACCTGTTAAATGTCCAATCACCAAACTTATTAACTTGCGCATTAAGCAACACTCAATTAAGCACAATTGTTTCAAACGGAATTCCGGGTTATACTTATTTATGGACAATGAATCCTGCAGGTACAAATCCAACCGGGGCTAATCCAATAGTTAATCCAAATGTGACAACCGATTATACAGTACAAGTTACTGATGCATATGGAACGACAGGAAGTACTACTATACATGTTGAAGTTCTTCCTGAATTGAATTGTTGCGTACCCACTTTTAATGTAGCACAGGATCTTAATTATTCAGGAATTAAAGTAACTGATCTCCCTTATCGGAGCATACATACAACAAATAATATTGTTTTAATAAATGGAGAGTTTAGGGTAGATGATGATTTTAAATTTAATAGCTGCCAGGATATTGTTCTTGGTCCGGGTGCTTCAATTACTGTTGATCCGGGAATAACTCTGGAAATATTTGATTCACATATTTATTCTTGTGATCAAATGTCGTCCGGAATATTTGCAGGGGCAAATTCACGTATTAATTTTCTTGGCTCTAAGATTGAAGACGCACATAGAGGAATTAGCTTGAGTGATGGCTGTAGCCTGACTTCAAAAAATTCCTGGTTCTGGAATAATTACATAGGAATAAACATTACTCCTCCATTGGGTTATATGGGTGCTCCCTATCATGTAAACGTTTTGGTTTCAGGTACTGATTTTGAAAGCACTCGTTTTCTTCGTCCGAAATACACTGGGCAACCTGAATTGCCTTTAAAATATGGTTTTGCAGGAATCTACGCCCAGAATGTATCCTTCCTCGATATTGGAGCTGGTGTTACTTCGCGGAATTACTTTAAGAAATTAAATGAAGGTATCTTTGTTATAAAAACTGCACTTAATGTGGAGAATTGCCGCTTCATGGAAATTCAAAATTACGATACTTATCCTCAAGCGGGCTGGCTGAATGGTACAGCAATCCGAGGTAATTCCAAATGGGGAGCAAATTATCAGTTAACTGTTCGTGGTGCGGACGACGACCTCAAGCCTGATTTTATTGATTGTCATAATGCAATTGTTTCTAGTGCTTATAGCCAAACTATAATTAATAATGTTATGAGTAATTGTGATTTAGGTATTGAATCCCGATTGACAAGCAAGGCTTTTATCGAAATAAGTAATAATAGGATTGAATGTAATTCCGTCGGTATTTCATTGCTTTCAAATGACGATCCGAATTCTTTAGACGTTACCAACAACCATATTTATGCCGGGCGAAATGCAACTCGTTTGGATGGAACCGGTGCCTTCGCTAAAGGAATCGACATTCAAAATAATGCAGTGTCTCATAATTTTGGTTTTAATGGCCGGATAAGCGACAATTACATTCAATTATATCCGTATGGCGACAAAGGAATTCACATGAACTCCGTAGTCTTGTATGATGTCACAAGAAACTATATTGTTTTAGACAATATGAACAACACCACCTTAACCGGTATTTTAATTGAAAACTCTACCTTAAATTCCATATCTTGTAATGGAATACTGGGAAACCGTCTTGACCAATCTTATTATTACGATCTCGAAGCAGCCATGAGAATTTCAACAAGCCGAAACAATTCAATCAATCAGAATGGAATGAGTTATACTTCCAATGGCCTTGTGCTACATGGTAATTGTTCGGATTTTAATACCGGTCTCTCCACCAGTATTCAAAAAAACAGCTTCGGTTCTCATTACTACGGCTTGCACTATACCACAACTGCAATCATGAACCCGCAAGACCATTCCGGGAATATTTGGTTGGTACCGGGTACTATTATTGGCAAGAACGCTATTGAAGAGAATACACCAAGAATCCAATTAGACAAGTACTTTGTTAGCGGCATCGGAAATTCGTTGCCTAATCCTTATACACCGGGTTGGTTTACTGCGGATTTTCAAGCTGATTTAATTATTGATGCATCTGATTGTGGGTCATTGCCAACACCATTTGTTGATGGTGGAGTTAATCGTTTACTTGAAGTAGCGTTGGATTCTTTACAGAGCATAGACAATCAAAAAGAATTGTTATGGCAAGCCAAAGTTGCTTTATACGAATATCTGTTAAAGCATCCGGAAGAACTCACCTCATCTGCAGATTTAGAAGACTTCTACATTGCAAATGCAGCAACAGCAATACATTATATTGCTTCACTGAATTTGGAACGAAATGAAATTTTCAATAATCAGGCAAGTGTATTGGAAGATATCAAAAACAGGTCATTTGAGATTTATCAGAAATCAATGCTCTTACGTAAATGCGATAGCATTTTAGTATTGGAAAACCTTTCAGAAAGGGAAACAGATAGCATTAATCAGTTGAGCACGCAATTAATGTATGCTTTGGATTACCTCATTCAAACAAATGAACAAGCAATGACAGCATTAAAAATTTCTGTGATGGCTAAAGTTGATTTATTGAGTCAACAAAATGATTCAATCGGTGGATTCGAAATTTATGAAAGAAACGAATCGCAAGTGAATGCTGTCTATTTCTCTACCGTTGCAATTGGAGAACCTGATTCATTAATTAATTTTGCAACTATTTTAGGATCCATTTCTTATCAATGTCCGATTGAAGGGGGGCCTGCTGTTTTCAGAGCAAGGGCTTTGTATAAATTAATTTATCCGAATTTTTCAGTTGACGATATCAGTACTTGTCTTCAGTCCGGTTACACCTATCGAAGCACCAATCACTTGCAGGGCAGCAGCAGATTCTATCCCAATCCAACAACAGGCGAATTTAATTTAGTGTACACAATTCAGAACGACTCCAAATTGCAAATCCTGGATTGTCTCGGTCGCATTTGTAAAGAATACAATTTGCCATCACAAGCAACAAATTTCAAAGGCACCTTAGAGTCGCTGGAGAATGGCTTATACTATTATCGTATGCTGGATTCAAAAGATGAATTGTTAACTACAGGAAAAGTAATTTTAAATAAATAAACAGCTATGAAAAGATTATTGATTCTTTGGTTAATGTTAATTTCCGGAAATTATTCTTTTTCTCAGGGAATCAATAATCTTTGGTTAATGGGGTATGAATGCTGCCATCCTTTGTTTAATCCAATGAATTTAGATTTTAGTTCTGGATCGTTAAACATTACCTCAGTTCAGCGTCAAATGGATTTTTTTGAAACTAATGGAGAAATTTGTGACGGTCAAGGGAACCTTCTTTTTTATTCCAATGGCATTTACATTGCAAATGCACTGGATGATACCATGCAAAATGGGTTGGGATTAAATCCTTCCTTTTTCACAAATAATCATACTGCCCATGGACTAACACTACCACAAGGCAATCTGATTATTCCATTCCCGGATGACTCCATGAAATATTATTTGTTTCATCAAACCATTGATGATTTTTATTCTTACGCTTCTTTGTATTTGTATTATTCTGTTATTGATATGAGTTTAGACGGTGGCCTTGGAGCAGTAATTCAGAAAAATACAATTTTATTGAATGATAGTTTAGTGCCTGGAAAGATTACAGCAGTTAAACACGCTAACGGACGGGACTGGTGGGTAATTGTGCATCAGTTTCATAGTGGAATTATTTATAAATTTTTAATTACACCGCAAGGTATTCTAGGAGCCGGGCAGCAGGATTTAGGTACTAGAAGGGATATTGGTACAGGGCAAGCTGTTTTTTCTCAGCAGGGAAATAAATTTGTTTATTATGATCCTTATGATGATTTAGACATTGGGGATTTTGATCGCTGTACCGGTAATTTTACAAATTTGATTCATATTGATGTCAATGATACTGCTTATACTGCGGGTGCTGCATTTTCACCAAGTGGCAGATATTTATATATTTCAAGCATGAATTATCTTTACCAATATGACTTACTAGCAACAAACGTTGATAGCTCTAGAATAACGATTGGAGTTTATGATGGTTTTGATACCAATGGGTTTACTTCAAATTTTTATCTCGCTGCTTTAGCACCTGATGGTAAAATTTACATTAACACTTCAAATAGCACATGGGTGCTTCATGTAATTAATAACCCGGATAGTGCCGGGTTAGCTTGTGATTTCTGTCAACATTGTATCAATCTACCGGCATTCAATGCATATACAATACCTAATCACCCTAACTATTTTTTAGGCGCAGAGGGAAATAGTGTATGCGATAGTTTGGTAACGGGTATTTCAGGGGTGAGGAGTTTGGGGAGGGAGTTTTTGGTCTTTCCCAATCCAACAAGCGGCGAATTTAATTTAGTTTATTCAGTTTTGGATAACTCGAAATTGCAAATCCTGGATTGCCTCGGCCGCATCTGTAAAGAATACAATCTACCATCTCAAGCAACAAATTTCAAAGGTTCATTGGAATCATTGGAGAATGGCCTTTACTATTATCGTATTGTCGATTCAAAAGATGAATTACTAAATACCGGTAAAGTAATTTTAAATAAATAAGCTGCTATGAAAAGATTATTGATTCTTTGGTCAATATTAATTTCCGGAAATTATTCTTTTTCTCAGGGAATCAATAATCTTTGGTTATTAGGTTATGATTGTTGTCAGCCATTACTAAATCCAATGAACTTGGATTTTAGTTCTGGTTTTTTAACGATTAGTCAATCTCAAAGAAGTATGAATTTTGGTGCAACTAATAGTGAAATTTGTGACAATCATGACAATCTCCTATTTTATTCCAATGGAGTTTATATTGCAAATGTCATGGATGATACCATGCAAAATGGCTTAGGTTTAAATCCTTCTTTTTATACTAGCAATTATGCAGCCTATGGATTAAACATTCCTCAAGGCAATTTGATTATTCCTTTTCCGGATGATTCCATGAAATATTATTTATTTCATCAAACTATTGATGATTATGCAAGTTATGCATCGTTGTTTTTGTATTATTCTGTTATTGATATGAGTTTAGACGGTGGCCTTGGAGCAGTAATTCAGAAAAACACAATTTTATTAAGTGATAGTTTAGTGCCGGGAAGGATTGCAGCAGTTAAACACGCAAATGGAAGGGATTGGTGGGTAATTGTACACCAGTTTCATAGCGGAATAATTTATAAATTTTTGGTTACACCACAAGGTATCCAAGGCCCTTGGCAGCAGGATTTAGTTACTTGGAGAGACATTGGTGTGGGGCAAGCTGTTTTTTCTCAACAGGGAAATAAATTTGTTTATTATGAACCTTATGATGATTTAGACATTTGGGATTTTGATCGCTGCACAGGAGATTTTGCAAATTTAATTCATATTGAGATCAATGACACTGCGTATTCAGCAGGTGCTGCATTTTCTCCCAGCGGCCGGTATTTATATATTTCAAGTATGTATTATCTTTACCAATATGACTTACTAGCGACAAACGTAGATAGTTCTAGAATTACTGTCGGTGTTTATGATGGTTTCAATACAAATGGATTTCCTTCAGCTTATTATCTCGCTGCTTTAGCTCCTGATGGTAAAATTTATATTAACACTTCAAATAGCACATGGGTGCTTCATGTAATTAATAACCCTGATAGCGCCGGGTTAGCTTGTGATTTCTGTCAACATTGCATTAATTTACCGGCATTCAATGCATATACAATACCTAATCACCCGAATTATTTTTTAGGCGCAGAGGGAAATAGTGTTTGTGATAGTTTAGTAACGGGAATTTCAGGGGTGAGGAGTTTGGGGAGGGAGTTTTTGGTTTTTCCCAATCCCACAACAGGAGAATTTAATTTAGTGTACACTATTCAGGGCGACTCGAAATTACAAATCCTGGATTGCCTTGGTCGTATTTGCAAAGAATACAACCTTCCTGCTCAAGCAACAAATTTCAAGGGTTCATTGGAATCATTAGAGAATGGTTTATATTATTATCGTATTGTCGATTCAAAAGATGAATTACTGAATACAGGTAAAGTAATTTTAAATAAATAAGCTGCTATGAAAAGATTATTGATTCTTTGGTCAATATTAATTTCCGGAAATTATTCTTTTTCTCAGGGAATCAATAATCTTTGGTTATTAGGTTACGAATGCTGTCATCCTTTGTTTAATCCGATGAATCTGGAATTTAGTTCGGGATCGTTAGTGATCAGTCAATCGCAACGAAGTATGGATATGAACACAACTAATGGAGAAATTTGTGATCGACAAGGAAATCTTTTATTTTATTCCAATGGCATTTACATTGCAAATGTCCTGGATGATACCATGCAAAATGGCTTGGGATTAAATCCTTCCTTTTTCACAACTAATCATACTGCCCACGGACTAACACTACCACAAGGCAATTTGATTATTCCTTTTCCGGATGATTCCATGAAATATTATTTGTTTCATCAAACCATTGATGATTTTTATTCTTATGCTTCTTTGTATTTGTATTATTCTGTTATTGATATGAGTTTAGACGGTGGACTGGGGGCAGTAATTCAGAAAAACACAGTTTTATTAAATGATAGTATAGTTCCAGGAAAGATTACAGCAGTTAAGCATGCTAACGGAAGGGACTGGTGGGTAATTGTACACCAGTTTCATAGTGGAATAATTTATAAATATCTGGTAACACCACAAGGTATCCAAGGCTTATTGCAACAAAATTTATTCACGACACGAGATATTGGTGCCGGCCAAGCAGTTTTTTCTCCACAATGTTAACGCCCAATTTAATCCAAAGCAGGATTATTGACGCAGAAACGAAAAACAACACCATTAATCCTCAAGGAAATTTTGAATTCAATCAAAAAATCGTAAATTCGATTATTCTAACTTCAGTAGCACGTGGGAGATCAGAATTTACTAATGATGAAATCTTAGATTTACAAATGGTGGCATCACAATGTCCTTTTACAGGAGGGCCTGCAGTGTATGAAGCGCGATCACTTCTATTATTGACAGATGCAGAATTACTGTGGGAAGACGATATTATTTGTACAGGTTCCAGTGCAAGACATGCAGCGACAAATAATTTTTATTCATTTGTTGGCATCTTTCCGAATCCCGCTTCTGAAAAAATAACCATTCAATATGATTTGTCATTCTATTCTAATGCAAGGATGGAAATCCTAGATGCGCAAGGAAGAAAATTAAGTAATCAAAATATTGATACGAAAGATTATTCCTTGGATATCAACATTAGTAATCTAATGAATGGTGTTTATTTCATTAATCTCTTTTCTGACGAAAATCTGATCAGAGTTGAAAAATTCACCGTAATAAAATGAAACGGGTTATACTTATTGCAATCTTCAGCATCCACATACTATTTCTTTATGGACAAAAAAGAAATAGCGTGTGGATGATTGGAGGGGAATGGCCGCATCATTTTTGCGGCTTAGATTTCAATTTCGGTTCACCTGACACCTTTACTATCTACAGAGATTTAGGGTTCTTCATTACCAACGCAGGTATCTGCGACACCAATGGACAGTTACTTTTTTATACTAATGGAGACTACATCGCAAATAGAAATCACGGCAGGTTGTTAAACACTACTTTTTTTAACCCAACTATTACCGGTGATACTTCGAATGGATCGAATGGTGTTCAAACAGTTGTGATTTTACCCAGACCCTCTCATCAAGATCAATATGTACTGTTCCATGTAAACGGTGAATCGTTTTATGCAAATAACCAAACAGAGTACCAGCCTTTTCGATTATGGTACAGCTTGGTGGATATGAATTTAGACAGCGGGATGGGTGGCATCGTAGCTGGGCAAAAAACAATTACATTGATCAATGATACCATGACTTGGGGGATGCTCACAGCATGCAAACATGCCAATGGAAGAGACTGGTGGTTGATCATGCATCGATATTATTCTGATTTATATTATAAAATACTATTGACACCTGATACGATGCTAATTTCTCAACAGAATATCGGAAGAGTGGTTTCGAGAGATATAGATGGTATGGCCTGCTTTTCTTCTGATGGGACACAGTATGCAATGATAAGTGTGGATAATAAATTTGACGTATTGGATTTCGATCGATGCACCGGTGATTTTAGCTTGAGAGAAGAAATAACTATTCCTGTTAATTACGCTTCATTTGGCTGTGCATTTTCTCCAAGTGGAAGATATCTCTATGCAAATACGAACACCTACATTTTTCAATATGATACTTGGGCAAATCCAATTGCAAATTCATTAGACACGGTGGCAACATGGGACAGCACTTTTTCTCCATTAGCCACCACTTTCTTTATGGAACACCTTGCACCTGATCATAAAATTTATATTACCACATTTCAAGGAACTGATAAATTACATGTTATCAATGATCCTGATGTGGGTGGCATCGGTTGCAATGTTGTTCTTAATCAAGTGACGTTGCCCTCTTTAAATGCGCTTTCTTTACCCAACTCAGTAAACTACGATTTAGGTCCGGTGTCAGGTTCTTTGTGCGATACGTTAACCAGTGCAATTGAAAATTTATTGGTAGAAAATTCAATCACTATTGCGCCCAACCCTGCGCATGATTTTTATTGGATTACTTATCAAATGAAAGTAAACGACCAACTTGTTTTTGAAGTTTACAATGCAACGGGTCAGATTATCGAAAAGAAAATTCTTTACGGTGCATTTAAATCGTTGAGAGTGGATTGCAGTTGGTATCCAAGCGGGGTTTATTTTTATAGAGTTTGCAAGGGAAGTTTGGTGGTGAAGACGGGAAAGCTGGTGGTGGAGTAACTCACTATTCACTACTTACCAATCACTATTTACTACTTTCGTTCACAATTCCCAAAAGTCCTCCAAAATCCGCAGAGCGCAAAATCCGCCAAATCCAAAAAATCAGCTAAATCCATGTCCAAACACCACCGATTTTATAAACAGCTACCCCTAAGAGTTAGCACACTCAAAACACTGGGTAAGTATTAAAAATTGGGGAGTGATTTAATGCGAGAACATTTCAAAAAAATCCCCGCAGAGTACCGCAGATTAAGGCGCAGATTTAGCACATAAAAATTTCGTCGGCTAAACTTTAGCTCATCAGAATTGTATGTAAAGGGCAAAAAGCAGGATTGAAACAAAAAAATCTGCGCAAAATCTGCGGTTTTCTGCGCAATCAGCGGGATAAAAAAAGGCTTCCGCAGCCAACGCAATCTCTCCACCGGAATTAATTGCTTTAACTATCTCACCGGGAAATGAATAGTGCCTACAACATTTCCCACAAAAAAACGTATTGTACACTACTATCGCAAATAGCCATCTTTCCAAGCTAAAAAAATGGCATCTTTGTACTCTTCAAAATTAACAAAATGAAATCAAGAAATGTTTTTAATTTGCTCATAATCATATTTTTAGCTGGACTTGTAGTCAACGGCTGTAAAAAGGAAGAGGGGCTGGGCGGTACAAGTACGATTAAGGGAAAGCTTATTGTGCATGATTTTGATGCCGGATTTCAATCTCTTGTTGCTACTTATCCAAAAGTGGATGCCGATGTCTATATAATTTATGGTAATGACCATTCCACATATAACGATAATTACAAAACCTCTTTCGATGGTACTTACGAATTCAAATTTTTGCAAAAAGGAAAATATAAACTCTTTGCTTATTCGAAAGATTCAACTGGCGCTGCTGCC
>CAYHCU010000021.1:0-14320 GCA_964355035.1 uncultured Flavobacteriales bacterium
CAGGAATTAATGGGAGCGATGCGAATAGTTTTATTTTCTCCGGACACCATTACCTATAACCTCTGACCTTAAAACAAAGTTGCACGGCCTGACCTTTGACCTATTACCTTTGACCTTTTTACAAAGTCGCACAGCCTGACCTACGACCACTTTTCACAGTAGGTCAAAGGTTTCATAACTTGACAAATTTTCGAATCGCAATTCCGTTTCCTGTTTTTAGTTGAATGAAGTAAATTCCATTTTCTATTTTGCTTATATCAAATTCTGAATTCCGGCTTCTAAGTTCGGACTGTAAAATTTCTTTACCTGTTAGATCAAATATTTTCAATTCGTAATTTCCGTTTTTTAATGAGGATAGACCTAATTGATCAGCTGACACGCTAACTGTCATTGATTCACTTGCAGGATTCGGATAAATAACGAAATGATTTTCTGTTTCTGTTTCTGTTATTCCGGTAGTGGTGGTATTTAACTTCGCAAGAAAAATATCAGAGGAACCTGAATTGTTCAGCGTCGTAGTTCCAAAGCTGATGGTTGTGCTTGCAAAGGTGCCTGCTATTTGACATTCTCCTATAACATTAGCCGTAATGAATAGCGCATCATCATTTGCATTCCCCCCTGCACTCGTAGCCCATAAAATATTTCCGAGTACATCATACTTGACAATAAAAATATCATCTGTACCCGCATTGATATTATTTAGAATGGTTGTACCAAAAGTGCTGGTAGGACTATTAAAATTTCCCGTTACATAGCTGTTTCCTGAAGAATCGACAGCGACTGATGAAGCATATTCATCGTCAATTCCACCTGCGTTTTTGGCCCACAGTACATTTCCTGAAGTATCATATTTCACCAGAAGTATGTCGCTTGATCCAGCAGGTAGTAATACTGTTGAACCTATGGTCAAGGTATCACTGTCAAATGATCCCGCCAAATAAATGTTGTTGCCGAAATTGTCGGCAACAACAGAAGTTGCCCTGTCATAACTTGTTCCTCCTTCACTATTCGCCCAAAGAACATTTCCGCTGCTGTCATATTTTACTATAAACAAATCCTGGTTGCCGGCAGTAGTTAATGTATAAGTTCCAAAGGTGACTGTTGTACCATAATTAAAAGAACCTGTCGCATAGCAGTTTTCTGATTTATCGGTGGTAATGGAAGAAATAATTTCCATGCCGGAAGGATCACCGATTGCACTCTTAGCCCAAAGAGCATTTCCGTTTGAGTCGTATTTAGCTAGAAATAAATCCGGCGATCCTGAATTCGTTATTGTATTTGTTCCAAAGGTTAAGCTTGGACTATAAAAGTAACCTGCGGCATAACAATTCCCTGAAGCATCAGTAACAACAGTGTTCACGAATTCATTACTATTTCCTCCGACGCCTTTTGCCCATAGCACATTTCCGTTTGGATCGTATTTCACAAGGAACAGATCATACCCGGCACTCGCATTTATAAGTGTAGTGGTTCCAAAAGTTAAGGAAGGGCTGTTAAAAGTTCCACCGGCATAGCTGTTTCCTAAAGAATCAACTGCAACACTACGTACTCTGTCGAGTATACTTCCTCCTGCACTTTTCGCCCATAGCACATTTCCGCTGCTATCGTATTTTACAATAAACATATCCTCACTTCCAACACTGACATTAGTAAGTGTAACGGTGTCAAAGGTGATGGTTGAACTTCTGAAATTTCCCGTCACAAAACTGTTTCCTGAAACATCAACAGCAACGGAAGTCTCGCTTTCATAATCACTTCCATCTGCACTTTTAGCCCATTGCCAGTTGGGTGATTGAGCGTTTGAATTTAACATCCAAACTGTCATTAAAAAAAGTAGATTTATTTTCATCTTGAATGTTTTAGCGAAAGGTAACCAATATTTCGATATTGATGAGTAAGGGAAGATTCCTTTTAATTTTGTGAAGCTGCCGTTCTTTATCTTTAATTGTTTCTTTCTGTATAATTTTTAAAGTTATTCAAAATAGCTTGCCAACCATTTTTTTGCATTTCAACAGGGTTCTCATTTTCCGGATCAAAGGTTACAACTACTTCTGTTTGGTTCCCTATGTTTTTGAACTGAACAGTGACTATTCTTCCGTCGAATTCGTAGGTGAAATTTTTTCCAACTACTATTTCAGAATAAATCGCTTCAAAGTAAAAACCAAAACTACCATCCTTGGCTTCCATTCTAGCTTTGTAAGTGCCACCTATTCGCAGTTCATTTTCAGCACTTGGACAATGCCAACTTGGGTCGGCAAAATTCCAATTTACAATGTGTTTAGGATTTGTATAACAATCCCATACTTTTTCTATCGAAGCATTTAGAATTGCATTTACAATTATTTTTATTGACATTATTTATGCGCTTTTTAATTTATTCTTGGTTATTCGATATGAAAAATAAATTGCAAGAGCGATAGTGCTTCCCCTAAAAATGTTATCCTGAGTACTCATGTTAATCGTGCCCTGCCAGTTACTAATTGTTGTTGCAGTATCCATAAATGAATGCAAAAAGAGAGGAAACCAGAGATTCCAGTTTGTATATTTATAAAACATATAAAAACCTGTCCCTACGCCAAAAGCCATAAAAAAAACAGCAATGGATTCTGACATATTATGAGCTTGATATAAATGGCCCATAGCAAATAATAAACTTGATACTACTAAGGGTATTATTGTAGGCCATTTTGCATATCTTATTAAAATTCCAATCACAAATCCTCTGTAAAGAATTTCTTCGTAATACCCTGGATGTATTCCCATTATCCAAAAATCGGCGAAACTAACTTCTTTATTAAAACCATAGAGATACTGCATGCCAAGTAAAAGAGGTAACGCTGCTATTAAAGCAAGTGCAAATGCAAGTCCAATTCCTTTGTTTAATCCCAACATTTCAAGCATCTTCTTAGGAGAGTAAGAAGCCAGGTAAAACGTAACCAGAAAACAAAGCAAAAGGGTCGTTCCGTGGCAAAGCAAAACTCTATTATAATGAGGCAAAGCATTAAAATTATCTTTTCCGAATACAACATAGGCATAGAATTCGGGAATAAAAAAGGAAGCAACAAATGTTGCTATAACAAGGAGTGAAATAATTGTTTGCTTATTTTGCATTCTCTTATATTTTTATAATTTTTCTTGTTATTGTTGCTTTGTCAATTGTGATTTTAATAAAATATATTCCTCTTTCAAAATCTGAAATATCAATAGTCGTTTGTTTTTCTGAGGTAATTATTTTGCTTATTAATTGTCCTTGTAAATTTAAAATTTCCAGTTCTGATTGTTTTGAAGTACTGATATTAATATAATCTGTTGATGGATTTGGGAAAATTACAAGGTCGGTTTTACCCGGCTCATCACTCACCGATGCTAGCAATGAATTTGCAAGCTTGTTAAGAATATTTTCCATCAAGTCAAGCGACGATTGATTATTTATCCAATCCTGATCACTTGTGGTAATAACAGAAGCATATAATGAGGTAGCCGCTGTGCAAAAGCCGAAATAATTTCCACCATATTCAAGAAAATTTTCAACCGCTCCGGTTCCGGCGCAACCATACCAGAAATAGGGGAGTGTCGGTACGTTGTTTGGTGTATACGACAAGGTGCCAAGCACATTCATGGGCATAAGTTGTCCGGCAACTGTTGATGTCCAGTAAAATTCTTTGCCTATGGTTTGCATGATTGCTTTAAATGTAACATTCCCTTGAAAAGTGTCTAAATACTCAGATTGTATATATACAGGGCGCCCGCTTAGAACAAATTGCTCAACTGTTTGTAAGGAGTTTGGAGACGGAAATGGAATGGTAGCCGAAGATAGAATAAGTATATCTGTTGTACTGAGATTTGAAAGGGTATCAAGTGTATTTTGTGGGGCAATGACAGCATTGTAGCCCATTCCTGTTGCAACCTGGTGCCAAACACTATCATTAATCTGTCCCTGTATCAATGAATGGCTCTCTATGATTGTAACATTGATAGCTTTCATTTGAAATGAAACGATGATTGAAAGCAGAGTGAAAATTATTTTTTTCATAAGAACTAATTTTAAGTACTGTTTCTATTTAGAATATATATGGCTTTGCTCGACTTGAATGTCAAATATAGTTCTTTTAAAAGAAGAAACCCAATGGGTGAAAGTCCCATAGCGCAAAGGTAACGGCTAGAAGTTTGGTTAGTCACAAAGGCTGCATTTTTTTCACGGTGTACATTAATGATGTAAAGTCTTCTTTTTCCATCATGTTTTTGTTTTAAACAAATATACAATATTTTTTATTGTTGTAATTTCTCTTCCCGCAAGCAAGTAAGCCGGTAATGAACTAAATCTCCAATAGCCAATTGTTCCGAATGTCAATGTTATAACAAAGGTTTGCTTTATTCTCTAACAGACACAAAAACATTTAAACCTGAACAGTAATTTTTAATTTAGATAAATCAAATCCCATGTCTTTTAATCGTGATAAAATTTGTTGATATACTGCGTCTTCCATTTTTGGAGTTCTTGATAGTATCCACAAATATTTTCTGCTTGGATGACTAACAACAGCATAACTATAATCATCTGCCAAATCAATAATCCAATATTTCCCTTTGAAGGGCCAGAAAAATTGAACCTTCAATTTTGCATTGCCCGAATTTTCCTCTACAAATGCTTTCCCTTTGATATAAGACTGCTTTCCGGTTATACTACCTTTGTTGCATCGGTTCTCGACAATTACATATCCTTTTTCGCTTAAAGTATATTCGGCAGTAGTACAGTTGCAGCCTTTCTGAAACCTCTGTGGATAAGAAGCAATTTCATACCATTTGCCGGTATACTTTTTCAAGTCTACTTTCGGAACTGTTTGAACTGTTTGAGATTGAACGCTTGTTGTTAGCATTAGAATAAATATTAGGGAAGTAAAATATGCTTTATTTATCATTTTGGTATTGATCGAATTTATTGTTGAAATATTCGTAAAAATAGATATTGAGTAAAATCAATTCAAACCCATAAAATATATCTTCAACGGGAATTGTAAAAAAACGTATGCCAAGATTCTCTAAATCATTGTACCAAACAACAGGTTGGTCTAAACCGCTTCCGGTAAGTATTCCGTTTACAATAAAAAAAGGAATTAGTAAAACCGGGTAAATGATAACCAATTTGGCAAGCCAATTTATTTTTGCAAAATATTTTAATGCTAAAAGAATTATTCCAAGACTGATAAAAGTCCATGATGTATAAAGTTTAGAATGGAAGTAGATTCCGGTAATGAGCAATAAAAGGGAAAGACTAAGTACAAAGTATTGTTCCGTTTTAGGTTTCCATTTGATCTTGAAATACAAATTTAAACAGTGATACGTGAAAACACAGGCATATGGAATACAGATAAAAAATAGAACTTCTTCAATAGGAAGATTTATGAAATATAAACCTGTTAAATACTCTTGGTTGAACCCCCATACACCCATTTTTGTAAATAGAACATCCCAGCTTATAAAAACAATTGCTGTCAAAATATTCCCAATAAAATAGGGCTTGTAATTTTTGTAAAAATTTAATTTTGGATGAAATGAAAATATAAATGGAACTATTACGGTAAATATGTCTACAAGAAGATATAAAAATTTCATAGTAAGCTATTTGAATTTGTTTTGCGGAAATATTTAAAAGGAACCCACAGCATTCCAAAACATTCTCCTTCATTTTTGCCCAAATGTTTGTGATGCATTTTATGTGCTCTGCGTATTGCTTTGAAGTAATCGTTTTCAATATTTCTAAATATTTTAAAACGCTGATGAATGAAAATATCGTGGACAGTAAAATAGGCTACTCCATAAAGTGTAATTCCCAACCCAATCCAAAAAAGAAAATTAAAGTTCTGTTGCATACCGAAAAATAATCCCGCAATTCCCGGAAGCGCAAAAATGAGAAAGAAATAGTCGTTATGTTCAAAAAAACCGGAAGACTCTTTTTTATGGTGATCTTTATGTAATATCCATAGTAAGCCGTGCATAATGTACTTATGCGAAAACCAAGCTACGCCTTCCATGCTTAAGAAGGAAGAAAGCATGATTAATATATTTAGTATTACGTTTTTCATGTTATATAAACAGTGTTTCAAGTTTCTTTTTCCTGTAATCGAAGATGCTATTGATCTTTCTTTTTATTAAAATTGAATTCATAGCATTTCCGATAAAACCTAAAGGTAATTTATATTTCACTACATCGTACATAAGAACTCCTCCGGGCACTTCTGAAAATGTATGTGTGTGCTCCCAAGTTTTGTAAGGCCCTTTTAACTGTATATCAGTGAAATAGTTGTTTTTTTGAACTTTGATAATTTCGGTTTGCCACCGTACAGTAATACCCCAAAGTGGTTTTACAGTATAATCTATTTTCATCCCTTCATAAATCCCTTCCTGATTTAATTTACTTAAAATTTTAAAATCCATTTCGGGAGGGGTTATTATAGATAGATTTTCCGGAGAAGAGAAAAATTCCCAGGCCTTTCTTTTATCTATCGGTAAAAATTGTACAACTTTAAATTGATGCATATTCCGAAATATTATTTCTAAATGTTTCTAAAAAGCAACTTTTCACTTTAGGCAAACAAATCTTTAGCCATTCAGTATATTTTTCGGGTTGAGAAGTAATCTCCCGTTCTAGGTTTTCTAAAGTTATGTATCTGTAATCTTGAACTTCTGATTTTTCAGGTATTGGTAATTGATCGGACATTCCAAAATACACATGGTCAAATTCGTGCTCAATTAATCCGTTTGCAAAATTTGCCTTATATATAAAACTAAAAGCAAAATCAGTTTTGCAACGCATTCCCATTTCTTCAATTAGTCGCCTTTCAATTGCCCATGAAAGATCTTCGCCAAATCGTGGATGACTGCAACAAGTGTTTGTCCACAAGCCGCCTGAGTGATATTTGTCATCAGCTCTTTGCTGCAAAAGTAATTCACCTTTTGAATTAAAAATAAAAACTGAAAATGCCCGGTGCAAAAGACCTAATTGGTGAACCATAAGTTTTTCCAATTTGCCCCATTCTACATCTTTTTCATCAACAAGTATTAGATAGTCGGTCATAATTTTATGTTTTTAGATAAGTGTAAATATTAGAAAGATTTTAAAAAAGCAGTGATCATTTGTTTCAATTTCCAATCACTTACAGTCGGTAGATTGTTCAGCAAAAATTCTTTATCCTCTTGAATTGATTTATTATACCCTAAATATTTTGGTGAAGAAGATTGTACTGCATACCTTAAATACCTTGCTTCAATATTTTCTGATTCATGATTAATGCATTTTTCAAGAAGAGACTTGCCCTTCTTAAAATACGAAAATTTACTAAAAGGATTGAAGCAATGGTTGGCCATCATCATAGTAGCACAGGCTTTATATGCTGCAAGTGTTGTATTGTTGGATTCATTATAATGATTTAAAGCGGCAAGTAGTATTTTGCATGAGGCTTCATCAGTGGCTGATTTCTCAAAGAGTAATCGAACATCATTTAACTGAATGTCTTTGGCAATTAGATTGCTGCTAAAAATTAAAAACAGGACTATGAGATATTTCATAACATATTCATTTTAAATTGAACCATACTATTTAGCATCAACCCAAATTTTTTCCCATTACTGATTCTTATTCTTTCTGTTAAAATGTGTTGAGCAGATAAATTTTTTATTTTCTTAAACAAGGAATTATAGTAGACATAGGCTAGATAAACCCCGCCTTTTGATGATGTCGGTAATTTTTTAATCCCAATCAGCGCCTCTTTGAATTCTTGTTCAATTTCTTGTTCAATTTTACGCTTAGTGCAGGAAGTAAATTGTGTCATGTCAACATTAGGGAAATAGGTTCTTCCAAGAATTTGATAATCATCTTTCATGTCGCGTAAAAAATTCACTTTCTGAAATGCTGCTCCCATTTTCATGGCAGAAGGCTTGAGTTCTTCATATAGATTGTTATTCCCTTCTGTAAATACATAAAGGCACATTAACCCAACAACTTCTGCTGAACCCAAAATGTATTGATTATATTTTTCAGTTGAATAATCTATTTTCTCCAAATCCATTTCCATACTCTTCAAAAATGTTTCAATTAAGTCATGAGAGATTTTGTACCGATTTACAACCTCTTGAAATGAATTTAAGATTGGATTGAGAGAAATTTTATTTTCAATGGCTTCGTATGTTTCGGCCTTGAATTTCTCGAGCAAATATTTTTTATCATACCCTTCAAAACTGTCAACAATTTCATCTGCTAAACGAACAAAACCGTAAATAGAGTAAATGGGATTTCGAAGTTTATTCTTTAGGAAATAAATTCCCAAAGAAAAACTAGTGCTATATGCACGGGTAGTGAGTTTACTACATTCCACCGACACAGTATCAAATAGTGACTTCATGATTTATTTTATTTAGATGTTTTTGTAATTCTTGAGCAACAACTTTTCCGGAAATGATTGCAGGAGGAACTCCCGGACCCGGAACTGTAAGCTGCCCCGTATAAAAGAGGTTTTTTATTTTTTTGTTTCTGATGGTTGGTTTTAGTATTGCTGTTTGCATTAAGGTATTGGCAAGACCATAAGCATTGCCTTTATAGGAATTGTAATCGGATATAAAATCATTCACACAATAACTCTTTTTGAAATCAATATGTGATGAAATATTTTCTTTGACTTGATTTTCTAATCTTCCAATCATCAATTGAAAGTATTTTTCTCTTATTTCTTCTGTGTCATTTATTCCCGGAGCAATAGGCATTAGAAGAAATAAATTTTCATGTCCTTTTGGAGCTACATTGGAATCTGATTTAGATGAACAGCATACATAAAACAGAGGTTTTGAAGGCCATTTCGGATTTTTATAAATCTCCTCAGAATGTTGATTCAAGTCTTCATCAAAAAATAAAGTATGGTGATGAAGTGATTTTATTTCTTTCTTTATTCCCAAATAAAATATTAGACAAGAAGGAGCAAAAGTTTTTTTCTCCCAGTAATTCTCCTTGTAATTTCGGTATTCTTTTGGCAGTAATTTATTTTCAACATGGTGATAATCGGCAGCAGCAATTACGGCATCGCAAATAAATTCTTCGCCATTAACAAGTATAGAATTTACAAGCTGATTTTCAATTTCAATTTTCTCAACGATGGAATTAACATGAAATACGGTCCCGTTTTTTTCAGCAACAATTTTCATGGAGTCGATTACTGCACCGAAACCACCTTTCGGATACCACGTTCCTAATTTCAATCCTGCATAATTCATTAAGCTATATAGAGCCGGTGTATCTTGTGGCATTGCTCCCAAAAATAAAATTGGAAATTCCATGAGAGCAATCAATTTTGGATTGGAAAAATATTTGCGCACGTGCTTACTAAATGAAGAAAACACCTGTAAACGAAATACACCTTTTATTAAATCAACATCTGCAAATTCTGATATGGAAAGTCCTGGCTTGTAAACTAAATTTTCAATTCCTGTTTTGTATTTGTATTCAGCTTCCTCCATGAACTTTGCAAGTTGTAAAGCACTTCCGCTTTCTATGGATTCAAACAGGGCGCTTAACTCTTCGAAATTTTCCGGAACACTCATTTTATCATTTTCTCCGAATACCACATCAAATGAGGGATTTAGTAATTTCAAATCATAAAAATCGGAGACAGAATAACCAAAGTCGTTGAAAAATCTTTCAAACACTCCGGGCATCCAATACCAACTTGGCCCCATGTCAAACAAATAACCGGCTTCCGTCTTTAATTGCCGCGCTCTTCCGCCAACAGTCGAATTCTTTTCAAATACATGCACTTCATTTCCTGCTGCTGCTAAATATGCGGCTGCACTAATGCCTGAGAACCCGGACCCAATTATTGCAATTTTTGACATTTATTTGTTTATATATTTGTATAATAATTGTAACAATTAATTAAGCCAATTGTTTTTCCAATTCGTCCACAGAACGAATCCAGTTGAATTCTTTTCCTATTTTCAACTTGCTTATTAATTTTTCATTCCCCGACAAATAAATTTTCGATTTACTGAAATCCTTTTTCATGTTATTCAAATATTCTTGGGAATCTTCGGGAGTGTCGTGGTGTACTAAAAAGAAAAATAGGTTGGTCGGATTCGTTTCCGCTACTGCACTTATGAGAGTTTCATAGGGAACATTACTTCCCAGATATATTACTTTTTTACCTGAATGCTTAATTAGGTAGTGAGAGAACAACAATCCAATTTCGTGGAATTCGTTTTCCGGTAAAAATAATAACCAACTCTGTTTTGATTTGGCCGGTGGTAAGGAATCTATAGCGGAAAACAATTTTTGTTTGATGATATTCGTACTGAAATGCTCATAAGCCGGAGAAAATTGCCCTGTTGTCCACATTAAACCAATTCTATTAAGCATTGGATAAATCACTTGCGTATAGGTCTGTTTCATTCCTAATCGAAGCAAACAATTTGAAAATATTTTTTCAAAGTGCACTTCATCAAAGCAAGTGGCTGCAGCAATTAATTGAGAAACAAAATATTCATGTATTCCTTCGTTTTTATCGCTTTTAGTTAGTTGTTGTTCCAAAAGTTTGAAATGCATTTGGTCGGTCATAGAACACAATTCAGATATTTTGTGATCAGACTCCATTAAACTAACAATATTCAACAGCCTTCTCAATTGCAGATTGTCATAGTATCGGGTATTACCTTCTGACCTTGTAGGTTTTAGGGCATCATATCGCTGCTCCCATACTCTTATGGTATGGGCTTTTATGCCTGAGAATTGTTGCAATTGAGAAATGGAAAACAAATTCATTATGTTTAGATTTAAGCAAAAATATATAAACAAAACGAAATATCAAAATATTTGCAAATATTGTTTAAAACGCTATATAGGCATCAAATTTCAGATATGGTGCTTTAAAAAGGTGTCCAAAGGGTGAAAGACCCGAAAATGCTCAAATAACGGCGAAAAGTGGCAAGATCTATTTTCCTTTACTGCAGAATTTACCTTAAACGCCGGTTTTTCTTCCTTCAATTTTATCAATATATCGTTTTTGTAAACATGCTTCATTGCCTGACCTCTGACCTTTTACCTCTGACCTTTTTACAACCCACCCTCGGAAAAATTTTCCTATTTTTGAAAAAAACAATTCCCCCATGCAAAAAATCCGCCTGCTCGCTTTGTTGTCATTACTTTGCTTTTCTTCTTCTCAAGCACAAAAGAACGATTCTCTCACAATGAAAAGAATCTACAACGAAATGCTTGAAAATAGTAAAGCGTACGAGTGGCTTTATGATCTTACTGAAAATATCGGACCGCGATTAGCGGGTTCGAAAGAAGCAGGTACTGCTGTCGAATGGGCGAAACAGAAAATGATCGAAGCAGGTGCCGACTCTGTTTATCTCCAACCTGTAATGGTGCCTCATTGGGTGCGTGGTGGAAAAGAAAAAGCTTTTATCCTGGAAGCCGGCGGAAATAGACAAGAAGTTAAAGTTGTTGCTTTGGGAAATTCTGTTGGTACTTCGAAAGATGGCCTCACTGCAACTATTATCGAAGTACACGATTTCGATGAGCTGAAAAAATTTGGTCCGGAATTGATTGCAGGAAAAATTGTTTTCTATAATCATCCCTTCGATCAAAAATTTATCAATACGTTCGATGCTTACGGTGAAGCTGTCGGCTATCGTTGGGCAGGCCCTTCTGAAGCTGCTCGTTATGGCGCTGTCGGTACAATTGTTCGGTCAATGACAAATTTAATCGATGATGTTCCCCACACCGGTGGCATGCATTACAACGATTCTCTTCCTAAAATTCCTTGTATTGCTATTAGTACAGTAGGAGCAAATCTTTTAAGCAGAATTGTCAAAGCCAATAAGGAAACGAAATTTTTCATGCAAACAAATTGCGAAATGCTCGATAGTGTTTTGTCGTATAATGTAATTGGCGAAATTCGCGGCTCGGAAAAAGCAAATGATATAATTGTTGTCGGTGGTCATCTCGATTGCTGGGATAATTGTAAAGGCGCTCACGACGACGGCGCAGGAATTGTTCAGTCTATAGAAATTATCCGAACATTCAAAGCGCTTAACATTCGCCCAAAACGTACTATTCGCATTATCGCTTTTATGAATGAAGAAAATGGTTTACGTGGCGGACGTACGTATGCCGCTAATATTAACGAAAAAAAAGAAAATCATATTGCAGCCATTGAAAGCGATGCCGGAGCATTTCTTCCTCTTGGTTTCGGATTAAATATGCCTGAAGAAAAGAAAAAGAAGGTGCAAAAATGGGCGCCTCTGTTTTTGCAATATGGTTTGTATAATTTTTCCGGCGAAGGCGATGGTTCTGATATTAGTCCGATGGAGAAGTTTAATATTCCTTGCATCGGACTGCATGTAAATTCGCAACGCTATTTTGATTATCATCATGCAGCAACTGATTCTATTGATAAAGTAAACAAGAGGGAGCTTATTCTTGGCTCTGCTGCTATGGGATCACTTGTCTTTCTTTTGGCTGAATACGGATTGTAAATTTGTTTTGAAAACATTATTACATAATAAAAGTGACTGAAAATATTTCCAACATCCTTTCCACCTTGCCGGATAGTCCCGGTATTTATCAATTCTATGATAAGGAAAGCGTGTTGCTATATGTCGGTAAAGCGAAATCATTAAAGAAAAGAGTCAGTTCTTATTTCCAGAAAGACATTCACGAAAACGGAAAGACAACAGTTATGGTTCGCAAAATTGCGGACATTAAAATTCTTGTTGTCGATACTGAATTAGATGCTCTGCTATTGGAGAACAGTCTCATCAAGAAACATCAACCGCGTTATAATGTCAATCTGAAAGACGATAAAACGTATCCTTGGATTTGTATTAAGAACGAATCGTTCCCGCGTATTTTTATTACCCGACGATTAGTAAAGGATGGCTCTGAATATTTTGGTCCATACACTCCGGTGAAAATGATTCATACATTATTAGAGCTCATCGGTCAGTTGTACAAACTACGAAACTGCAGTTTAAATCTAACGCCGGAGAACATTAAAAAAAAGAAATTTAAAATTTGTCTGGAATATCATATCGGAAATTGCAAAGGTCCTTGCGAAGCACATCAAACAATGGATGATTACGATCAGACCATTAAAGAAATTCGTTTGATATTAAAGGGAAACATCAATACAGTAATTCTCCATTTGAAAAATTTAATGAATCAACAATCAGGTCAATTCTTTTTCGAAGAAGCACAGACTACGAAGGAAAAAATTGAACTGCTTGAAAAGTTTAAAATAAAATCAATTGTTGTAAATCCATCTATTCATAACACCGATGTGTACAGTATCATAACAGAAGAGGATTCGGCATTTGTAAATTTCCTGCGAATCATGAATGGTTCAATTATTCAAGGACATACGCTTGAAATAAAAAGAAAACTGGATGAAACTCCTGAAGAGCTTTTGGAAATTGCTATTGCTGACATGAAATTAAAATTCAATAGTGATGCAAATGAAATAATCGTCCCATTTGAAATTCCTACTCCGATGGAAGGTGTAATTTTTACAGTGCCGAAGATTGGAGATAAAAAACATCTGCTTACTTTGTCGGAAAGCAATGTAAAAAATTATATTCGTGAACGTGATCTGCAACTAGAAAAACAAAATCCGGAAAACAAAGTACAGCGTTTGATGGAGAAGATGCAAAAAGATCTGCGATTAAAAGAACTTCCTCGGCATATTGAGTGTTTTGATAATTCTAATTTCCAGGGAGCGTATCCGGTTGCAGCTATGAGTGTTTTCAAAAATGGTCAACCTTCGAAAAAAGATTATCGGCATTTCAATATCAAAACTGTCGAAGGCCCGGATGATTTTGCTTCTATGGAAGAAGTAATTTATCGTCGCTATAAACGAATGATCGATGAAGCGCAGACATTGCCGCAATTGATTGTAATTGATGGAGGGAAAGGCCAGTTAAGTTCTGCTATGAGTAGTTTGGAAAAGTTAGGATTGGTTGGAAAAATGGCTGTCATTGGTATTGCAAAAAAACTCGAAGAAATTTATTATCCCGGCGATTCTGCTCCTTTGTACATCGACAAAAAAAGTGAAACGCTACGCGTCATTCAAAATTTGCGTGATGAAGTTCACCGTTTTGGGATAACTCATCATCGTAACAGAAGGAGTAAAGGTGTCATGAAAACGGAATTATCAGACATTAAGGGCATAGGACAGACAACTGCAGATGAATTATTGAGATCTTTCAAGTCAGTAAAAAGAATCAAAGAAGCGACGCTGGATGAACTGAAGGAAGTTGTTGGTCTTGCCAGAGCGACGAA
>CAYHCU010000021.1:14420-16710 GCA_964355035.1 uncultured Flavobacteriales bacterium
TATATCATGAGGCCAACTTCCTGGAACGATGTAAAATTTGCTGCTTATGAAAAAGGCGAATTAAAAAAAATCCAAGCCCGATTTGAAAAATTTGTAAGAGCAGTATATAGAGGTGCCCATACTGCAATTAAGAAAGTGGAATGTGTTCTCAGTGAATCTGTACTGGTGGATAGCAACATTATAGACTATGCGAAGTTATATAATTACGATTATATATGTATAAGCACCAGAGGAGCGGGAAAATTTAAAAGAATATTTGGAACAAATACTTCGAATGTTATTAAAAATTCTGAAGTGCCCGTTCTCGCTGTTCCTCATCGTTATCGTAGCAATAAAATACAAAGTGTATTGTATGCTTCTGATCTCATTGATCTTGACAAAGAATTAATCAAGGTATTGGCGTTTACCAAAACTCTTAAGCCAAGTATTGAGTTATTGCATTTTGATTTCCCTCAGGAAATTGCAGCTAAGCAAAAAATTATGAATGAAGCAAAAAAGAAATATTCGAAACAAAAGATAAAATTACACCTCGAAGATATTAATTTAGCAAAAGACTTTACTGCAAATATTGAGTCTGCCGTAAAGAGATCGAAACCTTCTCTGTTAATTATGTTTCACCATAAAAATAAGGACATCTTCGATAAAATATTTGTACCAAGTTATTCTGCTGAATATTCTTTTGATGCAAAGATTCCAATGCTGGTATTTAATAAAACCTGAATTTAGGAAAACTGATCACTTAACAATTTCATTTCAATGCGAGGCGCAATCTTCTCATAAAGCACCCGATAAACGGCATTGGTAATCGGCAAGTGAACATTGTATTTTTTATTCAATTCATAAATACATTTGGTAGCATAATATCCTTCGGCAATCATATTCATTTCTAATTGCGCAAACTTTACGGAATAGCCTTTACCAACCATTGTCCCAAACATTCTGTTACGACTGAAAGAAGAGTAAGCCGTAACTAATAAATCTCCGAGATATGCAGAGTCTTTGATATCACGATTCACCGGATGAACAGCCTCTACAAAGCGCTCTATTTCCTGAATGGCATTGCTGATTAATACGGCCTGGAAATTATCTCCATAACCAACACCATGACAAATTCCACTTGCAATGGCAATGATGTTTTTTATGACTGCGGAATATTCTGTCCCATAAATATCGTCACTCACCGATGTTTTAATATAACGACAACTCATCAAAGTCGCTAACTTTGTTGCTGTTTCTTTATTTTGTGATGCAATCGTGAGGTAGGATAATTTTTCCATTGCAACCTCTTCTGCGTGACATGGTCCGGTGATAACACCAATTTGATGAATTGGAATACCAATTTTTTCATGCAAAAAATCACCGATGATTAATAAGTCATCAGGAATTATTCCTTTAATGGCTGAGAATACAACACGACCTTTAAAATCATCTGCAGATATTCTGCTTAAAGTGTTTTTCAAAAATGCAGAAGGAACTGCAAGAATTATTATATCTGAAGATGTTATCGCTTTGGTTAAATCAGTTTCAACCTCAACCTTTTCAAGATTAATTTCAACGTCACTCAAATAACTTGGATTGTGACGGTATTTTCGAATGAATTCTGCAGTCTCTTCACTTCTTACCCACCAATGAATTTTATTTACATTATTGGATAAAATTTTTACAATCGCTGTTGCCCAGCTGCCACCACCAATAACTGAAATTTTATGCTCCATTATTAAAATGTAATGTCTTTGATGATTTCCGTTTTCCCGCGTAAAATTTTCACTTTTGTCGTTTCTCCTTTAGAGAATTTTGCAAGTGCTTTCATATAGGTCATCATGTCCAAAACCTTAATCTCACCAAGCTGTACGACAACATCACCAGCCTCAAGCCCCGCTTTAGATGCCGGTTTCCCATCTGTAACTCCATCGATGCGCATTCCTTCTCCTTCAAAACCATAATCAGGAACAACACCAAGCGTTACTTTGAATTTTGGCGCATCTTCATTATCTTCATTTTTGGTTTTTGTGAAAGCTATTTTATCATTTGCATCAGCCTTCTTCAAAAGCGTTTCAATAAGGGTAATGATTTGCATTTCTCCTTCGTAGTTGATTTTATCTTCGTCGTCGCTTGGTTTGTGATAATCGTTATGTGTACCACTGAAGAAATGAAGAACAGGAATGTCGTGTAAATAAAATGATGTGTGATCACTTGGACCAACACCTGATTCAGTAGTCTTTAAACGCATGTCGCCTGTTGGAATTGAATCTAACCACGATTTCCATTGTGGCGATGTTCCTGTTCCGTT
>CAYHCU010000021.1:16810-20298 GCA_964355035.1 uncultured Flavobacteriales bacterium
ATTTTCTTCCGTAAGTCACTCCATTCTGCAAATTTTCCGTGTGGAGTAGTTCCGTCAGGTGTACCTGTCTCGATAAGAAAAATTCTTTTTGCAATATTTAATTTTCCGTTATAATCATCACGATTTAATTTTGAATCGGTAATTCCAAAACTTAATTTAGAAATGTAATTGGTCACTACTGCATTTCCGGAGAATGGAAGTACAAAAAAATCTTCTCCGGTTTTAAATATGTGGTTGTTTACTACCAATTGTGTACTACCACCAAATGTTGCTCCGGAATTAAATTTGAATTTCTGAAGATATCCGGATTCTCCTTTCGGCTTCAAACCGATAGACTTAAATTCTTTAGTGATATAATCAGCGGCTTTTGTTTCGCCTGCAGTTCCTGATTCTCTTCCTTCGAATTCCTCGGAAGCTAATGTTGAAATGTGTTGTTTCAAATTCGATTTTACCTGATCATTTGATAAGGGTAGTAATTTCGGAGTAGAACAAGCACTCAAAAGCAGAGCAATACAAATATATTGGCGTAGGTATAATTTCATAGGCGCAATTTAATAAAAGTATAGATAGAAATGTGGAATTCCTGAAGGCCAAGCCCTAGCTGGTTATATGAAAAAGTAGATATATTGACTATTTGTTGATAAGTGTGACCAAAATTAGCCTAAATACCACCACTTATCGCTTTTCCAAAGTTGTGAAATTGGTGAAAAATGTATTATTTTGCGGTATAATAGATTTTTTATGAAATACACCTCTATCGATACTAAGCTGTTCATTGAAAACAGAAAGAAGTTTGTTGTTGAATTGCAAAAAGATGCACTATCTATTTTTCATTCAAACGATGAGATGCCGCGCAACGGCGATTGCAATTTCCCTTTCCGTCAAAACTCTGATCTTTTTTGGTTGAGTGGAATAGATCAAGAACAATCTATTTTAGTAATTGCGCCAAATCATCCGATTGTTGAATATCGTGAAATGTTATTCCTACGTAAAACAAATGAACATATTGAGGTTTGGGAAGGTCATAAATATTCTAAGGAAGAAGCTCGAAATACCAGCGGTATTAAAACAGTTTTTTGGGTAGAAGATTATGCCTCTATTCTTCCATTGTTAATGCATCATTCAACAACTGTTTATATCAATCTGAATGAAAACGATCGTTTTGTTTCTGAAGTTGAATATCGTGACGAACGGTTTGCACGTGAATTAAAAAGTAAATACCCTAATCATCGGTATGAACGCTCAGGTCCTGTTATGGGGCGCTTGCGTTCGATAAAATCGGATATTGAAGTTGCTTTATTAAGTGAAGCTGTTGAAATTACAAACAAAGCGTTTCATCGTGTGTTGGCCACACTTCGTCCGGGAGTGATGGAATATGAAATTGAAGCAGAGATTACAGCAACATTTATTCGTAACCGTGCAAACGGACATGCTTATTATCCAATCATAGCAAGTGGCGCAAGCGCAAACGTTTTGCACTATAATGATAACGACAAAGAATGTAAAGACGGCGAAGTTATTTTACTTGATTTCGGAGCTGAATATGCAAATTATGCTGCTGATTTAACTCGAAGTATTCCTGTCAATGGAAAATTTACTGCTCGTCAAAAGGATGTTTACAATGCTGTGTTAAGAGTCATGAGAGCGGCCACAGCAATGTTGGTAGTTGGAAATACAATTCCAAAATATCACGAAGAAGTCGGACGCATTATGGAAAATGAATTGATTGGCTTAGGCTTACTAAATGCTGCCGAAGTTGCTAAACAAGATCCTAAAATGCCTTTGTATAAAAAATATTTTATGCATGGAACATCTCATTTCTTAGGATTGGATGTTCATGATCTTGGTAATCGTTTTCTTCCTATGCAAGCCGGAATGGTTTTTACTTGCGAACCTGGAATTTATATCCCTGAAGAAAATTTAGGAATCAGATTGGAAAATGATATTCTCATTACTGCAAAGGGTCCTGTTGATCTTATGGCAAATGTCCCGGTTGAAGCAGATGAGATTGAAGCTTTGATGGCAAAGCAGAAGGTTGAAGCTTCTTGAAATTTCGGATTTCGGAATTCGGATTTCGGATTGTGAGAGAGCTTCCTATACGTAAAAATTCTAGTTTCATTTTCCGCAATCGTTATTCGTTATTCGTATTGTCGAATCCGCAATTCTAAATCCACAATCTAAAAACGATGTTTGAAAATATAGAAAACCGAACTGAATTAAGTTCTTTAGGCGAGTTTGGATTAATAGATCACCTTGCTTCTTTTGTTGAATTGAAAAATTCTGAATCCGTAAAAGGTATTGGTGACGATGCTGCTATAATTGATAATGGTGGTGAAACAACGGTGGTGTCGACAGATATGCTTGTTGAAGGTGTTCATTTCGATTTGTCATTTCAACCATTAAAGCATTTGGGATTTAAAGCTGTCGCTGTTAATCTGAGCGATATCTATGCAATGAATGCAACACCGAAACAAATTCTTGTTGCCATTGCAATTTCCAGCCGCTTTTCTTTGGAAGCAATTGAAGAATTGTACGAAGGTATTCAGCTTGCCTGCGATAAATATTCTGTTGACCTTGTTGGTGGTGATACAACTTCTTCAACTTCCGGCCTTGTGATTTCAATTACTGCAATCGGAAAAGCAAAAAAAGAAGATCTCGTTTATCGTAATGGAGCAAGCCCGGGTGATTTAATCTGTGTCTCCGGTGATCTTGGCGGTGCTTATGTTGGTTTGCAATTGCTTGAAAGAGAAAAAAAAATATTTCTTGACAATCCGAAAATTCAACCTGATCTTAATAATGCTGACTATATTCTCGAGCGGCAATTAAAACCGGAACCGCGTAAGGACATTATTGAAAAATTAAAAGAGCTTGGTGTTCGACCAACTTCAATGATTGATATTTCCGATGGACTTTCTTCTGAAGTAATGCATTTGTGCAAACAGTCAGGAACCGGTTGCACTCTGTACGAAGATAAATTCCCAATTGACCCGCAAACATTTGAGCAAGCAAGAGAGTTTCATTTAGATCCTACTGTTTGTGCTTTAAGTGGAGGAGAAGATTATGAATTGCTTTTTACTATTCAACAAAGTGATTATGAAAAACTAAGATTACACCTCGATTTTTCTATCATCGGACACATGGTTGCCAAAGAAGAAGGTTTGCACTTAGTTGATAAATCCGGCAATCAAGTAAAACTGGAAGCGCAAGGTTGGAAAGCTTTTTGAAGGGGTGAGTGGTTTAAATTTTTTTCCCGCAGAATCCGCAGAAAATCCGCAGAGAGAGATTGTGTAGAAATCTAAAAAGCGGAAATCAAAAAAACATTTTTTATAAATCATCGGCGAAAACTCTGGGTCACATTCATGTTCTGGGGAGTGAACATAGTTTTTCTCTCGTCAATTAATAGACATGTGGATAAATTGGATTCCGTTAGCTGTCGTACTTAGAGTTGTTCTCACATGAAATAGGAGACGGAAAGGAGAATTGCAATT
>CAYHCU010000022.1:0-20030 GCA_964355035.1 uncultured Flavobacteriales bacterium
TCGTCTCGTACAATCTGAGCAGCTTTGAGAATCTTGTAAGTGTCAGCTTCGCTGAAGACGATTCGTTGAGGATGCTGCTTCGCTTTACTCGTTACGACACGAATTAATTTATCATCAAGTCCTAATCGTTTGCGTAATTCATCGCTGTAGGTATTCCAGTTTTTAATTGGATTCTGTGCTACGCCTGAATCCATGGCAGCTTTAGCTACGGCAGGAGCAACGGTTGTAATTAATCTTGGATCAAGAGGTTTTGGAATAATGTAATCAGTTCCGAAAGTGATGTTCTTTGCATTGTAAGCAAGGTTCACAATTTCAGGAACAGGTTCCTTTGCTAAGTCAGCGATAGCGCGTACAGCAGCTAATTTCATTGCTTCATTGATCTGTGTAGCTCTTACATCGAGTGCTCCACGAAAAATATAGGGAAATCCTAAAACGTTATTTACCTGGTTAGGGTAGTCAGAACGTCCGGTTGCTATGATAATATCTTCTCTTGCAGCGCGTGCATCATCGTAGGTGATTTCAGGATCAGGATTCGCTAAAGCAAACACAATTGCTTTTTTTGCCATAGAGGCAACCATTTCCTTCGAAACAATATTCCCTTTGGAAAGTCCTAGGAAAACATCAGCTCCTTTCATGGCTTCATCGAGAGTGTGAATGTCTCTTTTGGTAGCAAAGATTTTTTTATTGTCATCTAAATCATGACGATCAGCACGGATTACACCGGTACTGTCTAGCATTACAATGTTCTCTTGTTTAGCTCCTAAAGCAAGATATAATTTGGCACAGGAAATTGCTGATGCACCTGCACCGCTTACTACAATTTTAACCGATTCAATTTTTTTGCGAGCTAACTCTAATGAATTGAGAAGCGCTGCAGCAGAAATGATTGCTGTTCCATGCTGATCATCATGCATGATTGGAATCTTCAATTCGTTTTTCAATCTTTTTTCGATCTCAAAACATTCCGGCGCTTTTATATCTTCCAAATTGATGCCGCCGAATGTCGGTGAAATCGCTTTCACCGTCTCCACGAATTTATCGATGTCAGTTTCGTTGACTTCAATATCAAAAACATCAATGTCGGCGAAGATTTTGAACAAAAGTCCTTTTCCTTCCATCACCGGTTTTGATGCTTCCGGTCCGATGTTTCCTAATCCTAAAACAGCTGTTCCATTACTAATCACGGCTACAAGATTTCCTTTTGCTGTGTATTTGTAAACATCATCGATATTTTCTGCGATGGCTAAACACGGATCGGCTACTCCAGGCGAGTAGGCCATTGAAAGATCGCGTTGTGAACTATAAGGTTTAGAGGGGATAACTTCAATTTTGCCCGGACGTCCTTGTGAATGATAATCCAGAGCTTCCTGGTTAAGAATTTTTTTGCTCATTACTTTTTGGAGAACTTGTTGATTTATTAATAAAAAAAGCATCTGAAAGAGTTCAGATGCTTCAAAGATTCGTTTATTTTTTCCAAAAAGACAAACTTATTTGCCTCTATTAATGATGTGCTACAACTAATTTTTTGGTTGACACTGATTTACCGTCGTTTATAAGAGAGTAAACATAAATACCTGACGAAAGTTCTGTTGTTGATAAAAGTAAAGTAGACTGATTATGGTTCAATTGAACTTCTTTCACTACAGATCCAAGCATGTCATAAATAACAAGGCGACCATCTTTTAAAGACGGAACAGTGTAATTGATATTTGTAAATGCATTTGCCGGATTTGGTGATGCTGCTGATAAGTGACCTTTCGAAAGCTCATCAACACCTGAAGTTAAAACGTCAAAAATAATTGATGCAGAAATAGAATCAGAAGGATTGTTTTGATCAAAAAATGTGTATGAAATGGTGCTTGTACCAGCAATGCCATTCGGATAAACATAACTGTGAAAACTGTTATCTAACAATGTTCTTCCGGGTACAATTAAAGCATCCGGCGAATTGCAAATTGTAGTGTCATAACATAATGCCCAACAGTAGTATGTCTGATGGCCAAATACCAATTGACTACGGTCGCAATTGATAAGAATAGAAAGATCTGCGGTGTTGGTGTTTTCAACTTCAAGGTAAGCGTCCACTCTTTGATCAGTATAAAGCCCTTGGACATGGAATGCTCCGTTAGGAATTGCCAAACTTTGCGATTTGGCAAAAGTAGAAATCATCATGAATGCTACTATAAACAGGATTTTAGTAATTTTTTGCATTTCTATTGGAATTTTGAATTACAAATATAATGATAATTTGGTTGTGGGCAAGGGGATTTATTTGGCGAATTCTTTAGGTGTTAAAATGGATAAAAGGTAGATATAATGACTTTTAACATGGAGTATGAATACTTATTGGAGTATAACAAAGAAATAATGGTCTGTTAATTTCAGGAAATATCATTAATGTAAACAATACAACAGGCAATAATAATTACGGAGTTGGTATTGGCTCTTACGATTACAAAAAAGGGAGTAACACTACCATTTTTGCAAACCAAATAAATATGGGAAATGGCGCCACCGGAATAGAAATGTGGGGAGTTATGGGGAACGCAGTTTATGGAAACGAAATTGACTTTCAATTATCTTCAGGCACAGCAATTTCGGGTTTGTCTGCCTCGGCTTCAGATAAAAACATCATTTCCTGTAACAATGTTTATGGAAATACAGGGACTGCCGATGTTAAACAATACGGTTATTATTTTGGGTTAAGTAAAGAAAATGAAGTATCTTGCAATTCAGCCACCGAAATAAATTACGGTTTTGAATTCGATGGCATTTGCAATATGCCAAACCGATATATCGGAAATTACATGAGAAACAACTGGACAGGCTTGAATTTTAACTCCGATGGCCAAATTGATGAACAATGGCACAGAGGAAACAGATGGGACAATGCTAACGGTACATTTAGTAGCGGGTATGATGCGCAGAATATTGTCAATTTTTCTGCTTCACCTTTCTATGTAAATCCAGGCAACTTAGCCATTTTTAATCCAATAAATCCAAACCCTAATCCAGGTTGGTTCTTTCCTGATCAAAACGGTGATGCTTTCGATTGCGAAACCCAAAATGTTTGCGGTACAAGGGATAATGGCGATCCAACTGATATGAGTGCTTTAGAAATGATGATTGCCAATAACACTTATAATCCTGCTGATTTTCCGGATGAATCGAAGTGGATGGCACGGATATTTTTATTTCAGAAATTAATGCAACAACCGGATGCTTTGAGTAATCCTGAACTACTGGCCTTCTATAACGCAAATTTGAATGGGAACATCGATAAAATCAATCAAATTAGAGAACAAACTGCTGCCCTTTATAATAAATCATCTTCTGATTCTACTCTACTGGTGAATAACGATAGCTTGTTACAAGCCACCATGCTTTCAATTGAAAATTGTGAGAAATCATATTCTGATGGAAGTATTACGGAACAACAATATATATCTACTGTTACCAATCTGAAACAGGTGATTTCGAATATTGTAAATTCCAGCAAGCAAATAATGGCTTTGGTGAAAACACAAAAAGATCAAACCGCTGATAATATCAGGTTCTTCAATGCTGCCGTTTCAACAACAGAACACTATGAGGCGAATGAAAAATTTGTTAATGACCTATATCTGAGAACCGCTGCAAAAGACAATATGCAAATAGATGCAAGTGACCAAAGTCCATTGTTATCTATTGCACATGAATGTCCATTCTTGGGTGGTGAAGCTGTTATTCTTGCAAGAATACTCTACCGACTGGTAAATCCTCTTGAAGAATACAATGATTATCCATTGTGTCATTCTTTGGGTCTAATGCGACACAGATCGCCGGAAACCAAATCGGGAATGGAATCATTGATATATCCAAACCCTGCTGATAACACAGCTACATTGGTTTACTCTCTGGAAAATGATTCCAAAACAAGTTTGCAAATTTTTGATTCTTCACTTAGATTAATACGTTCTGAATTTTTAAATGTAAAGGAACGTAAGAGAAGTATCAATCTTGAAACATTAACTCCGGGTTTGTATCTATACAATATTATTCAGGAAAATCATGTTATTTCTTCAGGAAAATTTAGTGTTGTACATTAGAAACCTGACGTTGTACTTACTTTTATTGATGCCTTGGAATGGAAATTCCCAAGGCATCAGTAATTTGTGGTTGTCGGGATATGATAGTGGTAATAATCCTTATTGGGGAGGGAGTGACATTAATTTTATAAGTGGTTTCCCTGATACGATTTCGGTTAACAGACCAATGAGTTTTCTCGATTGCAATGCAAATATTTCCGATTCACTGGGCAACTTATTGTTTTATACAAATGGAATTTATATTGCTAATGCAGCAAACGATACGATGATGAATGGAGATAGTTTAAATCCTTCGACTTACACTTTTAATGCTACGTATGGTTTAAGAGTAAAGCAAGGCAATTTAATACTTCCCCTTCCCGGTGATTCAAGTAAATACTATTTGTTTCATGAAACTTTATTTTTTGATCAGACCATTAATGATGAAAGAGTCTCCGAAATTTACTATTCAATTGTAGATATGAATCTGGATGGAGGGCTTGGTGCAGTGATTCAAAAAAATGTAGTTTTGCTTTCGGATACTCTAACCATTGGAGCAATTACTTCTTGCAAACATGCAAATGGGCGTGACTGGTGGGTTGTGTTTCATAAGAGTAAAGGTCGCAGATATTACAAGTTTCTTTTAACTCCTTCCGGATTACAGGGTCCTTTTGCACAGGACATTGGATATTCACTTGCTCCCAATGACTGGATATGGCAGAGTTGTTTTTCTCCTGATGGAAATAAATTTTCCTCCGTGATGGCAAGAGATACATTCGATGTAATGGATTTTGATAGGTGTACCGGTTTATTTAGTAATGAAATTTCGATTTGTATAAAAGATTCTGCTGCAGCTCGTGGCGTTGCTTTCTCACCTAACTCTCAATTATTGTATGTTTCATCAAGCAATTACATTTATCAATTCAATACAAACGCAACACCGATTAATTCAAGTAAAATAACTTTAACTATTTTTGATGGATATGCCGATCCTATTCCACCTTTATATACTGCATTTTACCTTGCACAACTTGCAAATGATGGTAATATATATATTAATACAGGTAATGGAACTCGATGGCTAAATGTCATCAATAATCCGGATAGTATAGGACTTTCTTGTAATTTATTGCAACATAGCTACCTTCTCCCAACTTATAATGGATTTACTATTCCCAACTTCCCAAATTATTATCTTGGCCCTAATATTGGTTCAATTTGCGATAGTCTTTCTATGAGTGTTCAAATTGAAAATATACCAAGTAAAAAAAAACAAAACTATTATTTGCCTCCTTCATTGATTACTGATGAACTAGGGGAAGCTATTCAAGAGAGGTATTCAAATTACGACCCCAAGAGTTCCTTCCGATATTTTATTGAAACTACATCATTTAAAATCAGAATGAATTTGCCTCACGAGAAAAATACAAAATAATATTCAATTGGTAATCCAAGAAATTGTTGTAAAGCTCAAAGAGAATAATTAAAATGAAAAGAACCTTATTTTTACTTCCTTTTATGTTAATGAATGTCTTTTCCTCTATTGGCCAAGGAAGTAACATTCTGTTGGGGTTAAGAAATTATGGTCGCTATTTTGAATTTATTAAAATAGACTGCAATAACGATAGTCTCACAATATTAAATTCGTTACCTAATGTTTATTACACTTCAAACTTTAGTTCAAGCTTTGATTATGCTAATCAAAAATATTACCTCTGTTTCAGTCAACAATTGCAAGTCATCAATGCAACTAATGGGAATTTAGATACGACTTACGATTTTAATACTATTAACCCAAATCATTTTATCCATTCAGTATTTAATCCGGCTGATGGATTTATTTATGGGATTAAAGATAATTGGGTCACCTTCGATCAGACGTTTGCCAAATTTGATCCTGCAACAGGTGTACTAACTGACTTGTTTCCTATTAGCCCAACTGTCGGTATCGGCATTGGTTGTAAAGCATCGATTGATCCATACCTCGGAGAATACTACATTCAAAGTCGGTCACTGGCAGCAATTAATATTAACACGGGACAAACAGTCTACAATCTCCCGCTTCAAAACCCCGCCAACGAATGGCTCGATCATTTAGCTTATAGTTGTAAACAAAAACGTTTCTACGGGCTAACCAACAACTACCACACAACAGAAAATTATTTTTCAGAGATTGATACAACGAGTGGGGTTACAACACGTGTAAATGCTTCTCCATTACCTACGTATTTTTATAAACAGTACTTGAGTGGTAGTACGATAGATAATTCAACAGATGTTTATTACTATGCGGCTGCTGGCGGTATCATTTATGGTGTTGATATTAACACCGGCAATGTCGTCTACAATCACGACTTCGGACCGAATTTGCAGTTTTTGTTTTTGGAGTCTGCTTCAACGTACAATTGTTTAACGGCGGGAGTGAATGAGTTAACAGATAATTCAAAAGTAGAAGTGTATCCAAATCCCGGAACAGGTTTGTTTACTTTTGAAATAAACACAGGCATTAATATTTCTTTCGATCTTGAAATTACTGATGTACAAGGAAAAACAATCGCGGCTCAAAAAATAACCCAACGAACCACAACCATCGATCTACGAACCACGAGCAAGGGGGTTTATTTTTATCGGGTGAAAGGGGAGAGCTTTTTGAAATTTGGGAAAATTGTGAACGTTGAATAATTGCCGGTCAGTACTTTTACCTTGTTAAACTGCTTTTAAAGACAACTTCATCAGCCATAATCGTTTCCTATCGCGAAATTGAGTTGAATTTCAGCTATTTTTCGTAAAGTGGCTAATACCTCTCAACATCCTTAAAATCCCTTTGCAAATTAAAAAAATTATGCCTTATTTGCAGTGTAATTCTGCTAACCCAAATACATTCATCTAAACAGACTATGAAAAAAATTACTCTCTTACTTGCCATTGCAATGGCCGGATCGGCTGCTTTCGCTCAATCAGAGCGTTTAGTAATGTTCGAAGAATTTACACAAGCTTCTTGTCCTCCTTGTGCATCTACTAATCCCGGACTAAATGCTATGTTGGATGCTCATCCTTCTCAAGTTGTTTCAGTTAAATACCAAACTGATTGGCCGGGAGCTGATGTTATGAATGTTCATAATCCGGCTCAGGTTCAAACGCGTGTTACTTATTATGGAGTTTCCGGTGTGCCTGATGGACAACTTGACGGTGGTGTTGGTTTCGCAGGACAACCTGCAAGTATGACTTACAGCGATGTCGCTGCTCGCTATGCTACACCTTCTCCTTTTACTGTTGATGTTGATTTTCATTTATCTGCTACCAATGATACGATTTTCGGCCATGCTATGATTCGTTGTACCGGAGCCGTTTCTGGTGGTGTCAATGTAGCGCACATGGTAGTAATCGAAAGAAATATTTATTTCCTAGCTTCTAATCCTCCGGGAACAAACGGTGAATTAGAATTCTCAGGCGTAATGAAACGTATGCTTCCTTCAGATCAAGGAACTCCAATGGCTACTACTTGGGCTGTTGGCGATTCAATGGAATTAAACTATGCTTGGAAATTGGCCAACGTTTATGACATCAATCAATTAGCTCTTGTTGTTTTCCTTCAAAACAATACAAACAAACAAGTGTACCAAGCCGGTTATATGAGACCACAAATTACGAATGATGCCGGTATTAATGGACTGACAGGTATTTCTGCTGTTCAGTGTTCTCCGGATATTACACCGTCTGTTGTTCTTCATAACTATGCTATCGCTGATCTTACTTCAGTGAATATCAACTACTATTTCGATACTAATACTCCAACGGTTTATCCTTGGACAGGAGTTCTTGCTCCTGATGCTGAAGTTACTATTGCTCTTCCGACATTAACTCCCGGAGCTGGTTCTCATGTGTTTTATGTTACTACTGACAATCCAAACGCTTCAGCTGATATGGATGTTCATAATGATGAAGACCAACGTAACACTACAATTTACAGTACTACCGTTCCTGCTCCAATAACAGAAGCGTTTCTTTCTACTGTTTTCCCTCCTGCAGGATTTGCTGTAGATAATACAGATAATGATGCTGATAAATGGATTCGTTCTGCTTATGGCCACAATGGTGCAGGTAGTGCTAAAATCCCTTTCTACAGCGCTGCTGATGGAACAATTGATGATCTTTATGCTCCTAAATTTGATTTCACAAATGCAATCGTAGGCTCTCAATTAACTTTTGAAGTTGCTCATGCTCCTTATTCTGCTACTTATAATGACAGAATTCAGGTAAGAGTTTCTTCAAATTGTGGTGCAAGCTGGACTATCGTTTATGATAAAGCGGGTGCTACACTTGCAACGGCTCCTATTACAACTTCAGCTTATAATCCTACTGCTTCCCAGTGGAGATTAGAGACCGTATCTCTTGATCCGTTCATTGGCTCAGCTGATTTATTAGTACAATTCAGAGCAATCAGTGCTTATGGTAACAATGCTTATGTTGACAATGTTAACATCACTGATGGAAACGTTTCTGTTCCTGTAACTTTATTCCAATCGGGAGTTGAACTTTATCCGAACCCTGCGAAAAATGAAGCATATTTGAATGCAAACCTTTCTAAAGCTGCGGATCTTCAAGTGAATATCATGAATTCAATTGGCGCTCTTGTTAAAACATACAACTTTACTTCAGTTACGAATCAAATCCTTAAACTGGACTTGACTGGCTTAGCTAAAGGCACTTATGTTGTAAATGTCAGCAATGGATCAGATGTTTTCAATACTCGTTTGAACATTACAGAATAATACTCATATTTGTATAAATAATTAAAAGGGACTTAAGTAATTAAGTCCCTTTTTCGTTCACTAAATCTACTCCTTCAGAATGAAAAAAATTCTCGCAATTTGCTTAAGCTTAACAGTGAATTTTGCATTTGCTCAACAAACTGAAAAAGCTGCTACACAGACTATCCCTTCTGTTTCCGTAAAAACAATTACAGGTCAGAATGTCAATACTTCAACCTTTAGTAATGATGGGAAACCGATGGTCATAGACTTTTGGGCAACATGGTGCAAACCCTGTATAGAAGAATTAAATGTTCTCAATGAAGTTTATGCTGAGTGGCAAAAAGAAACAGGAGTAAAAATAGTTGTCGTTTCTCTTGATGATTCGAAAACAATGAGTCGTGTTGCTCCTTTTGTAAATGGTAAAAGATGGACATTTGAGAATTATATAGATCCCAATGGTGATTTCAAAAGAGCGATGAATGTAAATATGCCCCCACATACTTTTGTGGTCGATGGGAAAGGCAATATTGTTTGGCAACACGTGGGTTTTGCTGAAGGGAATGAAGATGAATTGCATGAAATCATTAAAAAGGTTGCTGCCGGTACTCCACTAAACTAATTATCTACTTATCGTGATTAAAAAGTATACTCTCTTCGCGTTGTTTCTCCTCAACGCAATTGCCGCTTCTTCGCAAGGAATTATGAATTCAAATATTCATGGTAATTTTGAATTCAACGGGCAATATTATTTACCTGATTCTTTAATTCATGCAGATGCTGTTCCGGAGAAATTTCTGAATAACGCTTTCCTGAATCTGAATTATGAAGTTCAGGACTTCACTGCGGGTTTGCGCTATGAAAATTATCGAAATCCATTGTTGGGATTTGAACGTGATTATTCCGGAAGCGGAATAACGTATCGTTTCATTACTTACAAAAAAGACAACCTCGAAGTTACTGCAGGGAATTTTTATGATCAGTTTGGAAATGGCCTGGTTTTCCGAAGCTATGAAGAACGTGGTCTTGGTCTTGATAATGCTATGGAAGGAATTCGTTTGAAGTATTCACCGGTTGTTGGTCTTACAATTAAAGGCCTTGTAGGTGTGCAAAGAAATTATTTTTCTACAGGTAAAGGAATCGTTCGCGGGGCTGATTTAGAATGGAACTTGAATGAAAGCATTGCGAAATTAAAAGAGAAAAAAACCCAAGTGATTTTAGGTGGAAGTTTCGTAAGTAAATTTGAAACAGATAATGATAACACTTACATACTACCGCAAAACGTTGCTTCCGGTGCAGGACGATTTAATGTTCTTCGTGGCGGATGGAATATAGGTGGAGAAGTTGCCTATAAAATTAACGATCCTTCATACACCAATAATTATATTTACAAATCCGGCTCTGCTGCTTTGTTGACTGCTTCTTATTCTAAACCCGGATTCGGTTTTAATTTCGGTGCCAAGCGTATCGATAATATGAGTTTTCGTTCTGAAAGAGATGCTGTTTTAAATAGTCTGATGATTAATTATCTTCCGGCAATGACGAAACAACATACAAATATTCTCGCCGGTTTTTATCCGTATGCAACACAACCGAATGGCGAATATGGATTTCAAGCGGAAACATTTTTCCACATTAAGGAAGGTAAATTTTTCGGCGGTGCAAGAGGTGCTGATATAGCGGTAAATTATTCCCGCGCACAAAGCATAGATAAAAAACCAACCGTTGATGTAACAGAAGGTTATACGTCTGATTTTTTTAAGATTGGGGATGAAGTGTATTTTGAAGATTTCAATGTAGAGTACAATTCAAAAATCAGGAAAAATTTACGTATGATCTTAACTTACGTTTACATTAATTATAATAAAAGCGTAATCACAGGAGTCTCCGGTGCCGGACATGTTTTCAGCCACATTGCTATTGCTGAATTCAGTTGGAAAATCGATTCCAAACATAATCTTCGTACAGAAATCCAACATCTGTATACAATGCAGGATGACAAAAGTTGGGCGTTATTATTAGCGGAGTATACTGTAGCTCCGCATTGGTTTTTTGCTGGATTCAGTGAATATAATTATGGTAATACTAATGAAGGTCGTAAATTAAATTACTACAATCTTTCTTTAGGTTATACAAATAAAGCAAATCGAATTGCTTTCGGCTATGGTCGTCAACGCGCAGGTTTGTTCTGTGTTGGTGGTGTTTGTCGAACAGTTCCTGCCTCAAATGGTTTTAGTGTTTCAGTAACAAGTAGTTTTTAAGAAGATGAAAAAAATATATAATTATACCCTGGTTGCTCTTTTAGCATTCGCTGTATATGCTTGTGATAAAATTGATGGTCCTAGAACTGAAGTAAATAATTCCGGTGTCGTTTTAGGCGATAATGCAATTGTTATTTCCGGAGACACTATCGTCTTTGATGCCGATTCAAGTTCTGCTGTTCAACGGGTATTGATTGAAGAATTTACCGGCCATTTGTGCGGAACATGTCCACCCGCAGGTAAAATGCTTAATGATTCATTGCGTTTATTATTCGGCGATCAACTCGTTGTCGTGAGTATTCATGCCGGCAACTTTGCGGATATCTGCCCGACAGCATTGGATTGTCCCGGTGCCGCTCCGTCAGGTTCTTTCACTACTGATTTTCGTTGTGGCATTAGTGATGCTATTATGACAAAGTTTGGCGTTACTGCTAATCCTTTGGGCATGGTGAATCGTGTTGGCTATCCTACTTCTCATAAAAAAACATATTTGACGTGGAAAAGCTTTGCACAAACTGAATTAAGTATTGCTCCCACAATTCGAATGAATTCAAAAGTACTGTACAATTCGACAACAAGGGAAGTGAAAGCTGCTGTAAGAACGGAAATGCTGGCAAACTATACAGGTTCGTTAAAAGTTCAAATGGTGCTTGTAGAAGACAGCATTGTTGATTGGCAACAATGGTACAGTCATACACCTCAATATGTGCCGGATTATGTGCACCATGATGTCTTGCGCGCTTCTTTCAATGGAGATTCCGGAGATTCTTTGATAGCAGAAACAACCATTACTTCAGGAACAAAATTTGTTAATGGCTATTTTACGAATGTTGCTTCAAATTGGAATGCTGATAAATGTAAGGTTGTTTCATATATTTACGATGCCAATACATATAAAGTCATTCAGGTAATCGAAGAAAAAATTGTTCAATAGATCGAGGTTGAAAAAACTAGCCATACTATTTTATTTACTTACACCTACACTTCTTTTCTCCCAAGGCTTTAACGCCGGTATACGTGCAGGTATTTGCGGAACACAAGTAGATGGAGATACCTATGAAGGATTCAACAAAGCCGGAATTACAGCGGGTATTTTTGTGAGTCGAAAGCTATCAGATAATTTTTCACTTCAGCTCGAATTGAATTACATTCAAAAAGGAAGTCGAAAACCTTTAGATGACTTTAATACTTATTATTTGATGCGGCTCAATTACGTCGAAGTTCCATTGTTACTGCAATGGCATGCTTCTAAAAATATAGACATTTTTGCCGGACCTTCATTTGCAAAATTATTGAATTCTCTTGAGGAAACGGAAATGGGCGTCTATCAAGGACCGCTTTTTGAAAAATATGAAATCGCTGCAAGAATTGGAATTTCCTATAAATTATCTGAACAATGGTCTGTTGATGGCAGGTATAGTAATTCAATTACAACCATCCGACCTTCTCCTGCAGCCCATACTCTTTTTTACGATAAGGGGCAATACAACCGGTTAATTGAGATTGGGTTTTCATATAAATTTTAGTTTTTTGATTTTACGTAGTCAATTGTTTAATCGGTTTATTAAGATCAATGTTCCGATGTAAGTAATTTAGTTGAATTAGATTTTTCCTGCTTTTAGGGATGTGTGTCGTTCTAAGGCAACTCTCCTCCTTAAGTATGGCTTCTCCTCCTTAGGTATAGCTTTCCTCCTTAGACATAGTTTTCCCCGGGGAAGATAAATTATTTTGCTCCCAATCATCTCTATTAAAATAAATAATAAGTTTCACTATAAAAAAGGAATTTACTTATCTTCCCCCTGCAAGGATATACCCCATGTTTTCCCCACTTGCAAGCTGCCTCTTTGTGGCAGAACTAATAAATAGCACAATGACTAAATTTTAATTAGTAATCGTTACCGCATAAATGATGGTTCTTTTCCTTACCAATTGCACAAATATTCAAAATGAGGCACGACAGCATTTAGACTTAAGATAACCTTTCAAACATTTTTTATATCTTCGCTGACTCGCTAATTGCGGTTCTATTCAATATGAAACGATCAGATTTTTCTTTAAACGACAGTCCTACTATCGACCAGGTTGGTGTAGAAGAGCGGATTTCGCGCTTTACAAAGCGAAGTATAAAAAAAGAGTCAAAGCAAACAGCGCTGAATATTGCTCTGAGTATGATTGACCTCACTACCTTAGAAGCGAAAGACACTGCCGGTAAAGTAAAACAACTGTGCACAAAAGCAATGCATCCACATAGTGCATATTCTGATATTCCGGCTGTTGCTGCAGTTTGTGTTTATCCTAATTTTGTGCGAATAGCAAAAGCTGCTTTGCAAGGTTCAAAAGTCAAAGTTGCTGCAGTTGCTACTGCTTTCCCAAGCGGTATGTCTACACGAAAAGTAAAATTGGAAGAAACAAAATGGGCTGTCGGTGAAGGTGCTGATGAAATTGATATGGTTATTTCCCGCGGACATTTTTTAGCAGGCGAATATGGATTTGTGTATGATGAAATTGCTGCCGTGAAGGAAGCTTGTGGACATGCTCATTTGAAAGTTATACTCGAAACAGGCGAATTAAGTACGTTGGACAATGTTCGTCGCGCTTCAGATCTTGCTATGCATGCCGGTGCTGATTTTATCAAAACATCAACAGGAAAAATTCAACCTGCTGCTACATTACCGGTAACATTAGTAATGCTCGAAGCAATTCGGGATTTTTATTATGAAACCGGAAAAAAAATTGGAATGAAACCTGCCGGCGGTATAGCAACTGCAAAACTGGCGCTACAATATCTCGTTGTTCTTCGCGAAACTCTTGGAAATGATTGGATGAATCCAACGATGTTCCGATTTGGTGCAAGCTCACTTGCCAACGATTTACTCATGCAAATTGTAAAAGAGAAAACAGGCGTTTATCAAAGCATCGATTATTTTTCAAAAGACTAATTTTATTCAGAAGCAATCACTTCTTCTATTTTAAAAAGAATGGCAAAAAAGCAAACAAAAAAATCAGCAGCAATTAAATTTGATACTGATTGGAAATACGCTCCGGCTCCGGAAAGCAATGATCATATTCGTCTGCAAGAGAAATATGATTTGTTTATTGATGGAAAATTTACACCACCATCTTCAGGAAAATATTTCGAAACAATCAATCCTGCCAATGAGAAAAAACTGGCTATGGTTGCTGATGCGAATGAAAAGGATGTGGATAAAGCTGTTTCATCTGCTCGTGGAGCCTACGATAAATATTGGAGCAAATTGCCTGCAAAAGAACGCGGGAAATATATCTTTCGTATTGCACGAATCATGCAAGAACGCGCACGTGAATTGGCTGTCATTGAAACGATGGATGGAGGAAAAGCAATTCGTGAATCACGTGATGTAGATGTTCCTTTAGCAGCAGCACATTTTTTCTATTACGCAGGTTGGGCCGATAAAATAAAATATGCAGTTCCGGGAGCTTCTGCACAACCATTAGGAGTAGCCGGACAAATTATTCCCTGGAATTTTCCATTGTTGATGGCTGCATGGAAAATTGCTCCAGCTTTAGCAGCAGGAAATACTGTGGTTCTAAAACCCGCAGAAACTACACCGCTCACAGCATTGAAGTTAGCTGAAATAATCAGGGATGCTGATTTACCTCCGGGAGTTGTAAATATTATTACAGGCGCAGGTGCTACCGGTGCTGCTCTCGTGAATCATCCGGATATCAACAAAATTGCTTTCACCGGAAGTACGAATGTTGGCAAGATGATTCAAAAAGCAATAGCCGGAACTAATAAGAAATACACTTTGGAATTAGGTGGTAAAGCAGCTAATATTATTTTTGAAGATGCTCCGCTTGATCAAGCCGTTGAAGGAATTATCAATGGTATTTTCTTTAATCAAGGACATGTGTGTTGCGCAGGTTCACGACTATTTATTCAGGAAAGTATTGCAGCAAAAGTGATCCGAAAGTTGAAAGACAGAATGGAGACTTTGATTGTTGGTGATCCTCTTGATAAGAATACGGATATCGGTGCAATCAATTCCAGAATGCAGTCAGATAAAATTAAGCAGTATTTGAAAATTGGTGTTAATGAAGGCGGAGAAATGTATCAGTCGAATTGTTCACTTCCAACCAAGGGCTTCTGGTGCAAACCTACCCTCTTCACAAATGTTTCTCAATCATCACGAATCGTTCAGGAAGAAATCTTCGGACCGGTTCTCGCTATTCAGACTTTCAGAACTGTGGAAGAGGTTATCGAAAAGGCAAATAATATACCGTATGGATTAAGTGCCGGTGTCTGGACTGACAAAGGGTCTAAAATATTCAAGGTGACAGGTGCTTTGCGTGCAGGTGTTGTATGGGCAAATACATATAACAAATTCGATCCGACTTCACCTTTTGGTGGTTATAAAGAGAGTGGTGTTGGTCGCGAAGGTGGCTTACATGGATTAATGCCTTATTTGGATGTAGTACATAATTAATTTCCAACGTTATTTAAAACGTATTAAAATGGATCACATAGAAAAAAGTAAAGTAGAAGTCATGAATAGCGGAGGTGTCAACGGACAATCTTCAAAAGGGAAACGTCTCGATGTTTTGAAGACATATAAATTATATATTGACGGAAAATTTCCTCGGACAGAGTCGGGAAGATATTATATTCTTAATGATAAAAATGGTGAACAGGTGGCTAACATTTGCCAATCGTCACGTAAAGATTTTCGAGAAGCAGTTGTTGCAGCAAGAAAAGCGCAGTCTTCTTGGGCAGCAAAATCAGCTTACAACAAAGGTCAGATCCTTTATCGGATTGCAGAAATTCTCGAAGGAAGAAAATCACAGTTTATTGAAGAGTTGATAGTACAGGGAAGTACTAAAGAAAATGCTGAAAAGGAAGTTGAGCTTGCTGTGGACAGATTGGTGTATTATGCTGGCTGGAGCGATAAATATCAGCAGGTATTCTCTGCGGTTAATCCTGTGGAGTCATCACATTTTAATTTTTCTATGGCTGAGCCAATGGGTGTAGTATCTGCTTTGTCTTCTGAAAATTATGGTTTAATCGGATTGGTTTCATTGATTGCTCCTGCAATTGTAGGTGGAAATACTATTATCATTCTTGCGTCTTCGGAAAAACCTCTTTGCGCTGTTACGTTCGGTGAAGTAATTAATTCTTCGGATGTACCTGCCGGTGTTGTGAATATATTGACGGGTTATCGTTCGGAGTTGCTTACTCATTTTTCAAATCACATGGATGTAAACGCCATTATGTACTGTGGAGATAATGCAGACGAAATCACGAAAATAAAAGAATTGTCATCCTTAAATGTAAAGCGTGCATTGATTTATGCCGGAGTTGACGACATGACAGAAAATACACACAATGCATATCGCATAATGGATATTCAGGAAACTAAAACAACCTGGCATCCAATCGGGCAGTGATTTAATTCGTTTATACTATTCTATGTTTAGCTATAATCTTGACCATTTAAAAGAGTTAGAATCCGAGAGCATTTTTATTTTGCGTGAAGTAGCAGCGCAATTTGAAAATCCTATTCTCCTTTTTAGTGGCGGAAAGGATTCTATTATCGTTTCTTACCTGGCTAAAAAAGCATTTTATCCTGCTAAAATTCCATTTACACTTCTTCATATTGATACCGGTCATAATTTTCCGGAAACTATTACTTTTAGAGATAATTGGGTAAATAAGATTCACGCAAAATTAATCGTAAGATTTGTTCAAACTAGTATTGATTTAGGAAAAGCAAAAGAAGAATCCGGTGCCTTTGCAAGTAGAAATGTTTTGCAAACGGTGACATTGCTCGATGCAATTGAAGAGCTTAAAATTGATGCTGCAATTGGTGGAGCAAGGAGAGATGAAGAAAAGGCACGAGCAAAAGAAAGATTTTTTTCGCACCGAGATGAATTTGGACAATGGGAGCCTAAAAATCAGCGGCCGGAGCTTTGGAATTTATTTAACGGACGAAAAAAAATCGGTGAGCATTTCAGAGTATTTCCGCTCAGCAATTGGACAGAATTGGATGTGTGGAATTATATTAAACGCAATAATATTGAGTTGCCGTCATTGTATTTTTCACATCAACGAAATGTGTTCGAACGAAAAGGAGTAGTTTACGGTCATGCTGATTTTATGACATTACTTCCAGATGAAAAGGTTGTTAGTATGGATGTTAGATTCAGAACAATTGGTGATATGACGTGTACCGGTGCTACGATAAGTCGTGCTTCCAATGTAGATGAAATAATTGAGGAATTGTTAATCTCAAGAGTAACGGAACGAGGCTCGCGTATCGACGATCTTCGTTCTGAAAATGCAATGGAGGAAAGAAAGAAAAGTGGTTACTTCTGAAATTGCAGTATAAATTGTATTCAATTGAATTAAAGTAAATGCCAAATAAAACTGAAAAGGAACTTTTACGATTTACAACATGCGGTAGTGTGGATGATGGGAAAAGCACTCTCATTGGCCGATTACTTCTTGATACAAAAAATATTTTCGACGATCAGCTTTCTGCATTAAAAAAATCCAGCCGGAGAAAAGGATCCGATGAAATGGATCTGTCATTATTAACGGACGGATTAAAAGCGGAGCGGGAGCAAGGAATTACAATCGATGTTGCGTATCGTTTTTTTTCAACTATAAAACGAAAATTTATTATTGCTGATACACCCGGTCATATTCAGTACACCAGGAATATGGTTACAGGCGCTTCGTCTGCTAATCTTGCATTAATACTTATTGATGCAAGAAAAGGAATGGTGGAGCAAACACGACGTCATTCTTTTATTGCCAGCCTACTTGGAATACCCCATATTGTTGTTTGTATAAATAAAATGGATCTCGTTGATTACAATCAAACTGTTTATGAAAATATAGTGGAGGAATTTAGAATGTTTTCTTCTCGTCTTAATGTACAAGATATTCAGTTCATTCCAATAAGCGCAAAACACGGCGACAATGTAGTGAATCGCTCCAATGAAATGCCTTGGTATGATGGCAGTACATTAATGTTTCATTTAGATAATGTACATATCAGTGGCGATATTAATCATGTCGATTGTCGCTTTCCTGTTCAGTATGTAATTCGGCCGAATGATGATGCGCATCATGATTATCGGGCTTACTCAGGAAGAATTGCCGGTGGCGTTTTTCGACTTGGTGATAAAATCAAGGTGTTGCCCTCTGGTCTTGTTGCGACAATTAAGGAAATTCACTCTCCCGATGGAGAAGTCAAAGAAGCATTTGCTCCAATGTCTGTTTCTTTTTTATTAAGTGATGCTATTGATATTGGGAGAGGTGATATGATTGTTCGTGAAAATAATTTACCTCAGTCTGGGCAGGATATTGATATTATGCTCTGCTGGTTAAATGAAACAAAACTTCAGGAAGGCGCAAAGTTTATTCTTCGTCATACAACGAATGAAGTACGTTGTACGGTAAAAGAAATATTATATAAAATTGACATCAGTCAATTACGTCGGAATGAAAACGAAAAGTCTTTTGATGTAAATGATATAGGCAGAGTCGTACTTCGAACGAATAAACCATTATTCTTTGATAGTTACCGAAGAAACAGAAATACCGGCAGCTTGATTCTGGTTGACGAAGGAACAAATGAAACTGTAGGTGCAGGGATGATTGTTTAAGTTAAACATTGCTTCAAAAAAATAGTATGTCGGAACAACTCCTTATTTCAGCAATAAAAACTTCAATTGAAGCCGGAAAAAAAATTCTGGAAATTTACAATTCTGAATTTTCTGTTGAAATTAAGCATGATAAATCGCCACTTACGGAAGCTGATAAGGCATCACACGATTTGATAACTAACGAGCTTTCGAAATGGGGTTTTCCTATTTTATCTGAAGAAGGGAAAGATGTATCATTTGATATAAGAAGGAACTGGAAGTTTTACTGGCTTGTGGATCCTTTAGACGGTACAAAAGAATTTGTAAAAAGAAATGGAGAGTTCACTGTGAATATCGCTTTTATGGAGGGAGACTCTCCTGTCTTTGGAGTTGTTTACTGTCCGGTGGAGGGTAATCTTTGTGCCGGTTATAATAAGGTAGTTTATTCGATGAATGCCGGTGATGTAGAAAATTTGGATGAAAAAACCCTGTCTTCTTTTTCTTTAAGAAATTCGAATGATATTTCATCTGATGAAATTAAAGTAGTTGCCAGCCGTTCTCATTTATCGCAAGAAACAGAAGACTTTATTGATAAGCTAAATGTTAATGGTAAAAAGATTTCGATGGTGAATGCAGGAAGTGCGCTAAAATTTTGCTTACTTGCCGAAGGAAAGGCTTCCGTGTATCCTCGCTTTGCACCTACAATGGAGTGGGACACAGCTGCAGGTCATGCAATCCTGAAGGCTTGCGGGAAAAATATTGTTCTTCACCCGTCTAATGTTGAAATGAAATATAACAAACCCTCGCTTGTGAATGATTGGTTCATTGCTCGATAATTTTCGTAAATCATATCTGCGATTTCAAACAGATAAAGAGTACAGCGAGCTGATTCGCACTAGCTTTCTTGCTTTGTTAGTGAGAATGATTGGTGTGCTTACGGGTTTTTTTGTGACGTTGTTGACTTCCCGGTTTTTTGGCGCAGGTGCGCTGGGTCTGGTTTCGATTTGTCTTGCAATATTAAGTTTTGCATCAGTCTTCGGTAAACTCGGAATGGATATTGCCCTGATGAAGTATGTTGCTGAATTTGCAGGAAGAAATGATTTTTCTTCTATTAAATCGGTTTATATTTCTGCAATGAAAATTATTCTGCCTGTCACTTTGGTGATCTCTACTATTTTGTTTTTTCTTTCAGGATATTTCGCTGAGAATATCTTACATAAACCATATCTTGAAGGTTTACTAAAAGTTAATGCTTGGCTAACTTTACCTTTAGTATTGATTTTAGTTAATTCAGAATGTATTCGGGGGCTAAAAAAAATCAG
>CAYHCU010000023.1:0-4140 GCA_964355035.1 uncultured Flavobacteriales bacterium
AAAAGGGACGGCAATAAAAAAAGGGACGGCAATAAAAAAAGGGACGGCAATAAAATGTCAGCAAAAAAAAGACACAGCAAAAAAAAATCCTGCCTCACAGCAGGATTTTTTTTCATTTGAAATAAAAATTATTTCTTTTCTTCTTTTACTTCTTCGAAGTCTACATCCGTTACTTCTGCGTCTTGCTTTGCTTGTCCACCATCTGTTGGTTGACCTTCTGCAGCAGGACCTTCGTTCTGTGTAGCCTTGTACATATCTTCTGAAGCGGCTTGCCAAGCTGTATTTAAACTTGCAAGTGTTGTATCAATCGCAGGGATATCTCTATTCTTGTGAGCTTCTTTCAGATCTGTCAATGCTTTTTCAATTGCTTCTTTTTTATCTGCCGGAAGTTTATCGCTGTAATCTTTCAATTGCTTTTCAGTTTGGAAGATCATTGAATCTGCCTGATTTACTTTTTCAGTTTCTTCTTTCACTTTTTTATCAGTCTCAGCATTTGCTTCTGCTTCTGCTTTCATCTTCTTGATATCTTCATCACTTAATCCTGAAGAAGCTTCAATACGGATGTTCTGAGATTTTCCTGTCGCTTTATCTTTCGCTGTTACATGTAACAAACCATTCGCATCGATATCAAAAATCACTTCGATCTGAGGAATACCACGCGGTGACGGTGGAATACCATCCAAATGGAAACGTCCAATTGTACGGTTATCTTTTGCCATCGGGCGTTCGCCTTGTAATACGTGAATCTCAACTGACGGTTGATTATCTGATGCTGTACTGAACGTTTCGCTTTTCTTCGTTGGTATAGTTGTATTCGATTCAATCAAGCGTGTCATTACTCCACCCATTGTTTCAATTCCAAGTGAAAGTGGAGTTACATCTAGCAAGAGAACGTCTTTAACTTCTCCTGTTAATACAGCACCTTGAATTGCTGCACCGATTGCAACTACTTCATCCGGATTTACTCCTTTGTGAGGCGTTTTACCGAAGAATTTTTCTACCAATTGTTGAATAGCAGGAATACGTGTTGAACCTCCGACTAAAATTACTTCATTGATATCAGCTGGATTCATCCCTGCATCAGCTAATGCTTTTTTACAAGGCTCAAGGGTACGACGAATTAAATCATCGCAAATTTGCTCGAACTTTGCGCGAGTAAGCGTTTTAACCAAATGTTTTGGAATTCCATCAACAGGCATGATGTACGGAAGATTTATTTCTGTTTGAGCTGAACTGGATAATTCAATCTTCGCTTTTTCAGCAGCCTCTTTCAAACGTTGAAGAGCCATTGGATCTCTACGTAAGTCAATGCCTTCATCTTTCTTGAATTCATCAGCTAACCAATCGATTATTTTCTGATCGAAATCATCACCACCTAAATGAGTATCACCATTGGTTGATTTAACTTCGAATACTCCGTCACCTAATTCAAGTACGGAAATATCGAATGTACCACCACCTAAATCGAATACTGCTATCTTCTCATCTTTGTTGTCTTTATCAAGTCCGTAAGCAAGTGCAGCAGCTGTTGGTTCGTTGATGATACGCAATACTTTTAATCCTGCGATTTCGCCGGCTTCTTTTGTTGCCTGACGTTGGCTATCATTAAAGTATGCAGGAACGGTAACAACCGCTTCAGAAACTTCATAGCCTAAATAATCTTCAGCAGTCTTCTTCATTTTTTGAAGTACCAATGCTGAGATTTCTTGTGGTGTAAAAAGACGATCTCCGATTTTGACGCGAGGTGTATTATTCTCGCCTTTTACAACTTCATACGGAACGCGATCCTTTTCTTTTGTGATACGATCGAATGTTTCTCCCATAAATCGTTTAATCGAGGAGATGGTGTTCTTAGGGTTTGTAATTGCCTGGCGCTTTGCAGGGTCCCCTACTTTTCGCTCTCCATTATCAAGGAAGGCTACTATCGAAGGTGTTGTACGACGACCTTCGCTGTTAGGAATTACAATAGGCTCGTTACCTTCCATTACAGACACACAGCTATTTGTTGTTCCTAAGTCAATTCCAATTACTTTTCTCATGTTATTTTGGTTATTATTTTTCTAGTTAATGAAAGCCCAATGTCAATCTTAATGCCACCGGAAAAATGGCGGAAAAATTGTCAGGATTGCAAATAACATAGATTTTCAAATAAAAAAGAGTGACAAAAGGGCACTTTTGTTCGTAATTCGTGATTCGAAATTCGTGGTTCGAAGTTCGAACCACGAATTTCGAATCACGAATTACGAATTACGGCAACATCAAAACTGAAAATTCAAATTTTGTGTATAACGACTGGTATCGAAAGCGGCTTGCATAACCACTTTTGGAAAGCGATACTCTCTATGCATAATACGTCCGGTAAAGAGACCCAATCCATTTTCAACTGTTGTAAATGTCGGTTTGTCCAGAACAACTCCACCAGTATTTGTCTGTAATTTATAATAGGTAACTAAGTCTTCTGATGCTTCAATTACAATTATCTCAATTGGAAAATGACCATTGGATAAATTGTCCAGACGAATCGTATAACCTGGACGAACAGGAATATTCTCCCCAATCACTTTAAAGAAATCATTCTTGTAAAATCGAAATTTAATTTGGCTATCCCCTGCACTTTGGTCACTAAAATTCCAATCAAAACTCTGATCGGTTGATACTCCGTTTGGATCTATTTCTCTATAATGAAATCGAATTACTAAATCATGTAAAAAAGCAGTTGGAGATGCATCAAAATTAATAAAAGTTGGTGCTAAAGGTGCGCTGGCCCATTCAACCGAGTCGTTTGAAATTGGACTGGTCACATTCACATCTTTCAAAATTTTTGTTAATGACCGAGCGGTTACTCCGGTTTCCCGATTGGTGACAACAATTCTATATTCACTTCCATCTTGTAAAATAGTATCTGTCATCTTATATAAAACCTGAAAAGGGTAGGCAAAGGCTCCTGAGTCCTTCACAATTTCACTTGTTCTTTCCATTGGGAATGTCTGAACGACAACTTTATTGAGAAGTCGTTCCATCTTCACATCTAAAATATCGGCATAATTCACGGAATCCACTTCATGAGCCATCGTGTACACATTTCCTTCTCCTAAAAAGGCTTTACCAACATGTACATAATGTACTGAATCTAAGGGGTCTAAAAGCCCGTTGATCATTATCAATTCCTTATATGGAGCAATGACATCAAAATCTGTTGAGCAACTGTTCAGAAAACCGATAGTTGAGGCGATAGCAGAAAGTAGAAATATCTTTTTCATCACTGCAAATCTAATTTATTTCATCATTCAAACGAACTATTTGTAGCTTTGGTGTCGAACCTTAACACTTCTTTAGAAGAAATTTTTCGACCAAAACCACGAATATGTCTACAGCAAAATCCGAAGATAAAAAAGTCACCACGAATACCATTCAGGAAATGAAGAAACGTGGAGAAAAGATCAGTATGCTTACTGCTTACGATTACTCTTTAGCCCGAATCATTGATGCTGCAGGCATCGACATCATCTTAGTTGGCGATTCCGCTTCGAATGTAATGGCAGGACATGAGACGACTTTGCCGATTACGTTGGATCAAATGATTTATCATGCTTCTTCGGTAGTTCGGGCAGTTCAAAGGGCGCTTGTTGTGGTTGATCTTCCATTTGGATCTTATCAAGGCAATTCAAAAGAAGCACTGAATTCTTCGATCCGGATCATGAAAGAATCGGGGGCGCATTCTGTAAAAATGGAAGGTGGCCGTGAAATAAAAGATTCTATTGAAAGAATACTCTCTGCCGGGGTTCCTGTTATGGGTCATTTGGGATTAACACCACAATCGATTTATAAATTCGGCACCTACGTTGTTAGAGCAAAAGAAGAAATTGAAGCAGCCAGATTACTTGAAGATGCTCATATACTTGCCGAAAGTGGCTGCTTTGCCCTTGTACTGGAGAAAATACCTGCACAACTTGCAAAGCGTGTAGCTGATGAGGTTAAAATACCTATCATCGGAATTGGTGCCGGTGGCAGTGTCGACGGACAAGTATTGGTGCTTCATGATATGCTTGGAATCACTCACGAATTCAATCCGCGTTTCCTTCGCCGTTATATGAATCTGTTCGATGATATCAAATCAGCGACAGAGAACTATATCAAAGA
>CAYHCU010000023.1:4240-19582 GCA_964355035.1 uncultured Flavobacteriales bacterium
GTTGTTATTTTTGCCCGTACCAGTAAAGCGCTCACTCGCATGAATGAGTTTTTCAGAGAGAAAAAAGTAAAGAAAACGTATTGGGCTGTTGTAAAAAACAGACCACCTGAAGAAAGAGGAACATTAATTCATTATCTGAAAAAAGACGAAGCGAAAAACAAAAGCAAAGCATACGATTATGAAGTACCCGGTTCTTCCCGCTCTTGGCTTGACTATAAAATTCTAGGCAAATCCGATAATTATTATCTTTTGGAAATTACTCCTCATACCGGTCGTCATCATCAAATTCGTGTGCAGCTTGCTTCGATGGGTTGTCCGATAAAAGGTGATGTGAAGTATGGTTTTGATCGAACAAATGAAAACGGATCCATTCATCTTCACGCCCGCCATATTCGATTTACACATCCGGTACGAAAAGAAGAAATTCATATCACTGCTCCTGTTCCAAATGATCCTATTTGGAAATTCTTTGAGAAGCAGAATGATGTAATTGGGTGATTTAGTTTTTTTGGAATTAATATTTATTTCGGATTGCGGAATTCGGATTGCGGAATGGGCGAAATCCGAAATCTGTTGAATCGTGCGATGCAAATGCTACGATGCTTCAATGTGTATACAAAGGATATCAGCTCCAGCATCTATGAATTGCTGAATGTAACGTTCCTTTTTAACAATCATCAAATGAACATTTAATGGTTGCCATTTGTTGCGTTTTCGAATTGAAAAACAAGAAATTTGCAAAAGAAAAACAAATTATATACATTGGGGGAAAAATATAATTTCACCTTCTAAAATAAATTGTATATGCTTGCAAAATTATTACTCACTGTATTACTTTTAATTTCTCTCAATGTAAATTCGCAGACATGTACAGGGCCAATTGTAACCAGCGGTGCAGACTTAGTCATTAGATTGGGATCGGCAGGACCTGGAGATGTAATTTGTGTTTCCGGCAACATTGATTTAAACGGAATTTATTTACCGATCGAAATTCCTTCCGGTGTAATATTGCAAGGGAATTACGATTTATTGTCTGAACCAAACAGTGCAGGTTCAACATTTCCCAACGGTACTATTTTGAGTTCTACGCACAGAACTAATCTCACAATATCTACTGTGGAAAATTTGTGCGTGTTCAAAATGAATTCAGGAACTTCTAGTTTACCTACCACTATAAGAAATATAAGATTAAAAGGACCTAGTCCTAATTGGATTGATTATAGTAATAACATCACTAGTAGCAATTTTCATAGTGCGGGTATTTATTTGAACAATGCGGGAACCGGAGGAGGATTTGTTATATCACATTGTGAAATTTTCGGCTTTTCGTATGCAGGTATATTTGGTGAACCTGGCACAACAGACATTCACATAAACCATTGTTACATCCACCATATCAAAGGATTTTGTGAACCTGGAATCGGTTATGCTAATTGGTTTCAAAATAATGGAATTTTATCAGAGGTTTTTTTAGATAATAATATTTATGACGATTGCAAAGAGGCTATTGATGGACAATCAGGATCACAAAATTGGTTCATAAATAATTGTACATTGACTCAGTTTTTTTACGGTGGTATTGCAAGACATAACGGCAGGGTTTCACTTGAACATCCTGCTTCAACTGATATAAGTTGCCAGTTTTATAATAGGTCAGCTAATTCTATGGAGCCAGCAGGTGTTCCTTGGAATATTTACGATGTTGCAGGAGGTAATTCAACTCTATCAGGAGTGATATCACATTTTAAACTGGCTGAAGATGGCTCAAGAGGAGGTCTATGTGGTTTCCCTTATCCATATTCAATTCCCTTGACAACTTTAAACTATTACACTCCTTTCAATTGCAGTTCTTCCCCAACAGTTCTTGCTACTTCAAGTGTAAATAATAGTACGTCCAATTTTTCCGGTACTTTAAATGACGGTGGATGGACTAACATACCCCTAGGTTTTTCTTTTAATTTTTTTGGAACTACGTATACTGATTGCAATATTTCAACAAATGGATTTTTACAATTCGGCCCTACATTTGATTATGCATCTACCGGTGAAATTATTCCGAATTCAGCAGCACCCAATAATTTCGTCTCAATGTGTATGACGGACCTTGATTTTACAAGTACCGGGACAATTCAATATTGCATAACCGGTACCGCACCAAACAGAATTTTTCAAGTTGAATGGAACGATGGTCGACATAGTAATGTATTGGTAGATGGTTATGTTACCGGTCATTTAAAATTATTTGAGTCAAGTGACATAATTGAAATTCAAATATATAGACAAACCATAAATGATGTATCCTCTCTTCCAAATATTTTTAAAGTTGCCGGTGTTGAGAACCAAAGTGGATCTGGACTAGCTGCACTTAATTTTTTTGATTGGAACGCCGGAAGTTCTTCGCTTGCATATCATTTCGAAAGAGCTCAAGCATATGACATCACTCTAACAGGAAACACAATTACTGCACCACATGCTTCAACTTCTTTTTACACAAATAATTATGGTGGATATGCAACAATAGCTGATAATTATGTTGAGAGTTGTCCTTGGAATGGAGATCCACATATAAAATTCAATACATCAACAGGTGCACCTAATGACAATTCTTTTGATTACTCTTCGGGAAATGCAGTAGTTCCCGGATGCCCCCAACCGCCGGAATGCAGAATAACACTTAAAAATATTTCAAATGTGACTTTACCGGTAACAAATATCAATACGCAGTTTACTCCCAACGGATATAATTATATTGCATCAGGATCACCGGTAAAAATCGAAGTAGCCCCCGGAACATTAGGGAGTCAAAACAATTGTTATATAATTCATACAAATCCTGATCATGGTATTTCAGTAGCAAATAATACTTCAGGAAACAATTATTTTTATGATGACTTGTTTGTTTTAGGACCTGGCCAAAATAGTTTATCTCAGGTGTATTCTCTTTACGATGGTACCAAACCCGGATTACATGGTATTGATGCCTTGGCAATTGCTGCCACTAACTCTAATAGTCCATTATGGTCTCAATATAATGCTTCATCTTGGCAGCATATACCTTTAATTTCAGTACCTACCTATGGAGATCCGCATTTAATTTGTCATATCAAAGATAGTTACTATGAACAATACACAGCGACGGGTACGATTCCTTTTCCGACTACAGGAGTTTTAAAAACAGTTGAACTAAACGGACATAGAATCTGGGAAGAAGATATTGCTTTGGGTGGAGATGGCTGGGAAAGAATTGATATTCCATTGTATAATAATCCTTTGGTCAATCCTGAATGGCTTGTGCCTAGTGCAAAAGGAAAAAATTTACTTTCTTTTAGTATAAATTTCGCTCCAGGGGCAGTGGTTGATACAGGTATTGTCAAAGGTGTTTCAGTTTCGATAGATGATGTTTACATAAACAGATTTGATAATGCTAACGGAACAAATTTAATTGTAGATGGAGATATTGAAAATGAAAGATGTGGAACACTGCCAACTATCCTGCAACAATGTTCAGGCATTTCTTGCCGAGATAATTGTTCATGGTTCATTCAAGATAAAAATACATCCGGCTATCCTGTTGTTTGTAATTCTATTCAAGCTTTCAGTAATGAAGAAGAATACAGCTATGATGACGATGAAATTAGCAACCCCCCTCCCACTCCCGGTCCATATAAATGTGATGGTTATTTAAGTGGGCGAGATAGAAAATCAGGGCTTACTTCGATTAGTTTAAATTTGCCGAGGCTTTATAGAACAAGTTGTGCAACATATAATATACCTGCAATTTCCAGTCAGCCTCCCAATGGTACACTTCCTATAGATATTCCTTTTACATCATCATTCTTTCCGGGAGTAATGTCTGCATTTACTCAGTTTGAGTATCCGCATTGTGGTGCATTTGAAAAAGATCTTGAAGATGAATTTACCACACCACTTACTGCTGTTTCCGGAATTATTTCACCTGACAATTATAACCTCAACAAATCTATAACCATTGATGCAGGGGCAACTTTAGAATTCAATAATTCAACACTGTCAATTGGGCCTGGTGTAAGCATTACTGTTCCGTCTAATTCAACTTTAATCCTGAATGCATCCACCTTAAATGCTTGTTCTGATATGTGGACTGGCATCATCAACAATGGAACTTTGATAATCGACAACTCAACCATTGAAGACGCCTTGAATGCGGTTACTACTTCAGCAGGAAATCAAATTCAAATTACAGGAGCTATTTTCGATCACAACTATACAAGCCTGAAGATTGAAAACGGAAATTTTAACTCGAGCACTATTCGTTCTTCGATATTTAGATGTTCCGGAGGCTACAGTTTGAAAGCACCTTACCTTGGCCAAAGAACACTTAATCAAATACGTATAAGTAACGCTGATGTTACCATTGGTGACCCAACTTATATAAGTAATGACTTCTCCGGATCTGATGTTGGGATTCAGATGGAAAGTTTATTTTCTAATGGTGTCAATCTATACAATAATTATTTCCACAATTTCGACATTAACACTCAAAACTCAAATCCGAGTGGCATGGCAATTTACGCGAACAAAATGAAATTTACCCTCGGATCTTTTGGATCAGGAAGATCAAACAATTTCTACGATAATTATTTGGGCGTATTATTTAGCTCTTGTTCTGCTCCAACAATTGAATACAATAACTTCGACAACAATGCCGGTGGAATATTTGGAGTGTTCAATTTCGGAGCAACAATGGAAATAAATCATAATGCCATGAGCAATATGATGCAGGGGATAACAATGATTTGGAATCCGAAATCGAATATCAATATTCGTGAAAACACAATCCAAAATGTGATTTCAAGTACTTTTTTGGGATCAGGAATTTCAGTAGGAGAATCTGATTTCTTTGGCTCTAACAATGGGACTTATTTATGGAGAAATGTAATTCATTCAGAAGGGAACTATGGAATTTATTTGAACAACTTAGCTCATAGCAAATTTATTGAAAACAGAGTGTACCTCGATCATTCGACAGTAAATTCGTCAGACATCGCAATTGGAATCCGCGTCGATAACAGCGACAACAATGATCTCAGTTGCAATGAAGTTGACAACAAAGCAAGCACAGATCCTGGAAATAAATATGGCATTTCTGTTTATGACTACTTCAAGCAAACAATGGAATCTAACACGACCAATGGAACAGCATTTGGTATTCAGCTAATCAGTAATTGCGAAGGCAGCTATTACCTTGCAAATACTATTCAAAACCATACAGAGGATGGATTACTAATTGGCGATGTAAACAACTATGTAAATACCTATGTTGAACCCTTAGTAACATACAATAGTGAATTGCCCGGAAACCAGTGGCTTAATAACTTATGGGATACGCATAATTATTTTCAGCCAATCATTCCCCAATTATTTACAAAAAATGGACCTGGATTCCCTGACTATCCTTCAAATAACACTGCGATAGGAGGTCCATACATTAACCCGCAACAGCAATCTGGCATAAATTTACACCCACCTTTAACATGCAATATTCCAGTGGTCGAAGTTGGTACTGAAAACGAAAGGATATTCAATGTCGTTATTGCAGAACAAATAGCAAGTAGTCAATTGCCGACATTTTCACAAGACATCGTTTCAGAATGGAAAGCAAAAACTGCACTCTACCAATCGTTAAAAGAAGATCCTTCACAAATTGGAAACAGTACAATATTATCACAGTTTTACAATGCTACCTCCAACGGTAATATTGGTAAACTTACCGACATTAAACAGTTTTTGAAAGACTCTCAAGATTCAATCGTGCAAAACGACAGTGTTTTAAAAGCAAACTTAGAACAAAATGCAAAATCACTAAACGATGGTCTAATTCCGGAAATACTTCCGGAATTGAATGAAAAAATTGTTACCGACGTTTACTTAAACACAGTCGCAAGAAACAACTTCCACTTCGAATCACAGTATGTTTCGGATCTACTGTCAGTTGGATTACAGTGCATTTATGAAGGAGGACCAGCAGTATTAAAAGCAAGAAACTTATTGCATTCTCAATATCCTTTTTTACTCTTTAACGATTACGACTTATGCAACAATACTTCTTTTAGGAAATCTGGTAATAAACCAACTTCTCCTTTAGAAAGCCCAACAGATTTATTTGTTTATCCAAATCCAGCAACAAATCAAATAAGTTGTTTATTCAACAAAGGAACCCTGATTGAAATCACAGATTTAACAGGAAGAGTCGTTGCAATTGAAAAAATTCGGGAAAATAGCTTAACTTTATCAATCAACATCTCAGACCTTGCGCAAGGAGCCTACCTTGTTATATTAAAGGATGAAATCGGAATTCTAAAGCAAACTAAATTAAATGTGGTTCGATAAAAATAAAAGAAATACGGCTCGGATTAAAATCATCCGAGCTGTATTTCTTTTTATTGTTTTTATATTTTTCAATCCTTGTTTCGCTCAGAAAGAAAACAATGTTTGGATGTTAGGAAATCAGCTTCCTAATAATAATTGTGGTATAGATTTTAATAGTGGAAGTCCAGATACATTTTCATTAACAAGAGATCTAAATTTTTTTTTATTAAACGCGAGTATATGCGATACAAGTGGAGTGTTGCAATTTTATACTAATGGCCTTTATATTGCAAATAGAAACCACGACACGTTATTGAATAGTTCAAATTTTAATCCTGGGTGGGCAACAAACTATTATTCACCTTATGGTTTAGGTATTCCACAAGGCGCTTTCGTTATTCCAAGACCAGATCACTATGGTCAATATTATGTGTTCCACGAATCCGGTGAATTGTGTGATGTAAGCGGAAGAACGGTTTCTCAACCAACACATCTTTCGTGTAGTATGGTTGACATGTCCTTAGATGGAGGTCTTGGAGGGATTGATCCAAATTTCAAAAACAAATTTGTTATCAATGATACTCTGATTTATGGAAGAATGACCGGTACAAGACATGCCAATGGCCGAGATTGGTGGGTAGTAGTTCATCGTTCAGACAGCGATTTGTATTATAAATTACTCGTTACACCTGATTCAATTTATGGTCCTTATCCTCAAAATTTCGGCTGTCAGGATCATTGGGAACAATTCACACAACAATGCACTTTTAGCCCGGATGGAAGCAAGTATATAATACAGCTGACGGTTGATTCTGCGGCAACTCATAATATTATTGACTTACTTGACTTTGATCGCTGCACAGGTGAATTTAGCAATCATAGAGACATCGTAATTCCGGATAGTATCCTGTTGTGTGCAGGAACTTCCTTTTCTCCCAATAGTCAATATCTCTATGTAAGCAATCAAATAGAAATTTATCAATACGACACCTGGGATCCGTTTATGAATGCTAATGTTCAGTTAGTGGCCCAATGGGACTCATTTGTTTCTCCACTTAAAACAAAATTTTATTTTCATCAACTTGCCCCTGACGGAAAAATATATATCTCAACTTCAGAAGGTTCAAATGTGTTCCATTACATTGAAAACCCTGATTTGCCTGGTACTTCATGCAATGTCGTTCAAAATTCTTTTTTTTTACCAACGGTCAACACCTTTTGTATGCCCAATGCTCCGAATTTTTCTTTAGGGCCACTTGTAGGCAGTATTTGCGATACAATCAATACCGTAGTTGAACCAACGGAAATTAGTAGTCCTGCAATCAATCTCTCTTATCAATCGGCATGGCAGAGTGTAATTGTAAATGCAAGTAGATTGAAAGGAGTTAAAGTCAAGATTTATCTAACTGATATTTCCGGAAGAATACTTTTTGTTGATGAAGGAAAAACTATTGCCGGATATTTTACGAAGAACATTCCGATGGATAATTTTGCAGCAGGAATTTATTTGGTGACTATTGTTACGGAGAAAGAAAAAGTGTCTGGAAAAATTGTGAAGGAGTAAACGTTTATCCTTTCCCTTTACTTGCTTATTCAAAAATGGCAGTTTTATCGAAATCACAGATTTAACCGGCAGAGTTGTTCTAAGTGAACAAATTCCGGAAAATAGTTTATCTTTAACTATTGGTATTTCTGATTTGGCACAAGGTTCTTACGTTGTTGTTCTAAAATCTGAAGATGGAACTCTTAAACAAACTAAATTAAATGTTGTTCGTTAAAAATATGACAGATAAGATTCGAATAATTAAATTTCGAATCTTATCTGTTTTTTTTGCAGTTTTCATTTGTAGTATCTCCTTTGCTCAAAAAGAGAACAATGTTTGGATGCTAGGAAATCAACAACCTAATAATAATTGCGGTATTGATTTTAATAGTGGAAACCCTGACACATTTTCGATTACGCGCAATCTTGATTTCTTTTTATTAAATGCGAGTATCTGTGATACCACTGGTTCATTATTATTTTACACCAATGGCCAATATATCGCCAATCGAATCCATGATACTCTTTTAAACAGTAGCGATTTCAATCCAGGTTGGTTAACTAATTATTATGCCCCTTATGGAATGGGACTTCCGCAAGGAGCTTTCGTTATACCACGACCTGGACATTATGGTCAATATTATGTATTCCATGAATCTGGTGAATTGTGTGATGTAAGTGGAAGAACGGTTTCTCAACCAACACATCTTTCGTGTAGCATGGTTGACATGTCCTTAGATGGAGGTCTTGGAGGGATTGATCCAAATTTCAAAAACAAATTTGTTATCAATGACACTCTAATTTATGGAAGAATGACCGGTACCAGGCATGCCAATGGAAGAGATTGGTGGGTAGTAATTCATCGTTCAGACAGCGATTTGTATTATAAATTACTCATTACACCTGATTCAATTTATGGTCCGTATCCTCAAAGTATTGGACGGCAGGATCATTGGGAAAAGTTCTCACAGCAGAGTATTTTTAGTCCTGATGGCAGCAAATACGCCATGATGCTGACCGTTGACACCTCTACTCTATATAATATCATTGATTTAATGGATTTTGATCGTTGTACTGGCCAGTTTAGTAACGCTCGAGAAGTAATTGTTCCTGATTCATTCTTATTAAGTTTTGGATGTTCCTTTTCTCCAAATAATAGGTTTTTATATGTTAGTAATCAAATTGAAATTTATCAATACGACACCTGGGATCCTTTTATGAATGCGAATGTTCAATTGGTGGCTCAGTGGGATTCATTTGTTTCGCCTCTTAAGACAAAATTTTTATTTCATGCACTTGCACCCGATGGAAAGATTTATATTTCAACCTCAGAAGGAACAAATGTCTTTCATTATATCCAAAATCCAGACTTACCTGGTATTTCTTGTACAATAGTTCAGAATTCCTTTTTTCTTCCGACAAATAATGACATTTGTATGCCGAATGCTCCGAATTTTTCTTTAGGCCCGATGGTGGGTAGTTCATGTGATACTTTAACTTCTGCAAGAGGACCAGATGATTTAGAGTCGCCGGTTTTTTATCTGGTTTATCATTCGGAATTGCAAAGCGCTCTCTTAAATGTTTCTAAATTGATAGGAGCCAACGTCAAGATTTATCTAACGGATATTTCCGGAAGAATTCTTTTTGTGGAGGAAGGAAAAACGATAGCTGGTTATTTCACGAAGAATATTCCGATGGATAATTTTGCAGCGGGAATTTATTTGGTGACGATTGTTACGGAGAAGGAAAAGTTGTCGGCGAAGGTTGTGAGGGAGTAAACAAAGTCTGAACCGGGATTTGTCTGATGATAGGATTTTCAGGATTCAGGCTTTCCAAAGCCGTAGGTTAAAATCAGAGTAGTCACAGAATCAGACAAATCCGGGGTCAGGCTATTTTGCATATAATAGAAACGGAACATAGACAATCTCTCGCCCCAGCCGTTCCGGATTTGCAACCTGCCGTTCCGGATTTGCAATCCGGAACCTACCGTACTCTGGATTTAAAATCAATATAAAATATCACATAATTTCCTTCAACAACCTACTAGTCTCCACAGGATCATTACTTGAGAATACTGTATTTCCTGCCACAAAAACATCTGCTCCTGCTTTCAACAACGCCGATGCATTTTTCAGATCGACTCCACCATCGATTTCAATCTTCGCTTTTTAATTTGATTTGAGGATCATCTCTTTCAATTCGGAGATCTTCGCATACGTGCGCTCGATAAATTTTTGTCCGCCGAAACCGGGATTTACACAGTAATTGATAAAGCCTTCAATGTTGACAACTAAAGCAAGGACGATAAGTTTTGTCATTCCGCAAGAACCTTGTAGGATTTTAAGTACTACAACTAACAGAATCCAAAATTAAATCTAAAAGAGCGGGATCAATCCAGTGAGGAAATTTATAACTGCTTTGTAAACATCAAGGGCATTTGAAAAATCAATATAATTTCCTAATTTGCGATGTGATGCTTGGTCAAGCCTCTTGTATTTGGGCAACGTAACCAAGTTACTGAATTAAGACCTGTCAGAAATGGCAAGTCTTTTTATTTCGGATTTGGAAATCCGAAATCCACATTCCGAAATCCGAAATCCGAAATTGTTTTACTTCTTCCCTAAAAACTTCTTATTCACCTCATCAAAAGTCGGAAAATCATTGTAATGCCACAGACCTTTTACGGTTCCATTTTGCAATAAGACAAGTCCGGGGTTAGAGCGAATAATGGTCTTTAAAGTTGTACCATCAGTATAATAATAATCAAAAGTGGAATTGTGTTTATGTCTGAAGTCGTCTACTTCTTTTGGAGCGGACGAAGTTAAGCCGATGAACTCTACTCCTGCTTTCTGACAAAGAGCTACGAAATCGTTTACCTGCGATTGAACACCTTCATCTGATTTATTAATGTCGTGAGCGACGAGTAAAAAAATATTTGGTTGCGTTAAAACATCGTCAGTGATCGAAGAACCATCAGCAGATGAAATTGTAAAATCATGGATATGTGGTTTGTCCCCTTCGCGAATCACCTTGTCTTTTCTGTCGACAAATTTGTATGAATCATCGATTGAAGATAATTGTTCTGTGCTCAACTCCACATTCTTACCATCTTTTTCATAGATAAACACCATGACAACACTATCCTTCACAGCATTCGGAGGCAACTTCATACCTTCCGGAATATTTTTTCCAATTGCATATGGACGAAAATCGATCACCGGTAAATGCATGTAACAATACACTGAGAATGAAAACGAAGCAATGAAACCTAGATAAGCTCCCCAGGTTGATCCTGTTTCACCTAACAATGGTTTGATTTCATTTCGCTTAATGAAAATTGGTGTAATCAAAACAAGCAAAATAATATCTTTCATGAACGATTGAAATGGCTCCAGATGTAAAGCATCGCCAAAGCAACCGCAATCTTTTACAACATCATATTTCCAGGAATAAAAAGTCAGGAAGGTGAAAAAGATTGTCATTAGCAGAGATAACCACGATGTTAAACGCATCTTTGCTCCTAACAGAAGCGCTATTCCTAAGCCAATCTCGAAAGCACAAATAACAATTGCTAAGGATAAAGAAGCAAACTTTAACCAAGGCATGTTAAACACTTCAAAGTATTCATCCAGCTTGTAAGAAAATCCAAGCGCATCATTGGCTTTTATAAAACCTGAAAGAACAAATAAAACTCCTACAATAATTCGTGAAATCTGAGCAATAATTTTCATAAGCTTTTAGTTTTCTGATTCCATTTTTATAAGTGCAAATACCGAATAGTTAATGATGTCGTAATAATTGGCATCAATCCCTTCGCTAACAAGTGTATTTCCTTTGTTGTCTTCTATTTGTTTAATTCGCAAAAGTTTCATCAAAATCAAATCTGTCATAGAACTAGTGCGCATTCCTCGCCAAGCTTCACCATAATCATGATTTTTATTTTCCATCAACTCTTTTGATTTGTTGACATGAAATTCAAAATGTCGTGTAACTTCAACAGTTGGCATTTCTAAATTTTCTTCACTGCCCATTTCGATTTGAATAAGAGCGATGACGCAATAATTAATTATCCCCATAAACTCACCGTCAATTGGTTCATCCACTTTCTGAACACCTTTCTCCTCAATGCTTCGTATGCGTTGAGCTTTTATGTAAATTTGATCAGTAATTGAACTCAGGCGAAGTATCCTCCAGGCTGTTCCGTAATCTTTCATCTTATTGATGAAAAGGTCCTTACATCGGCTGATTATTTCGTTATAATGATCTGATGTGCTTTTGGTCATATCCGGTGCCGGTAAATGAATTGCGGCGATTGATTCCATTTCTTAATTGATTGCTTAATTTCGTCCAATAATTCCAGAAGAACTATCACTTATGAACGCTCGCGAAGGTACATTTTTAATGATGAATTTCTCCTTAAACTGCCATGGAAAACTGGTGGATTTATCAACACCGACAATTATGGGAGTCATAAATCTGACCCCGGATTCCTTCTTCGAAAGCAGTTCATTTACCACAGAAAAAAGCCTTCTCGAACACGTTGAATTTCTGCTAAAAAATGGTGCTAAAATAATTGATCTCGGTGGTCAATCCAGTCGTCCGGGTGCTGAACTCGTTTCAAGTGAAGAAGAATGGGGTCGAATTCAAAATGCTATCACAATCATTTTGAAAGAGTTTCCTGACACCATTCTTTCAATTGACACCTTTTATAGTACCGTAGCTCAAAAGGCTGCTGACCTGGGCGCAAGTATCATCAACGATATCAGCGGCGGCTCAATGGATGATCAGATGTTTAACATGATGGCTAAATTGAAATTGCCTTATGTATTAATGCACATTCAAGGTACACCGAAGACCATGCAAATCGATCCGCAATACAAAAATGTTGTTCGAGAAGTATGGGATTTTTTCGATGAAAAAGTCGCCCAATTAAAAGCACTTGGAGTCACACAAATTATCCTTGATCCGGGCTTTGGTTTTGGAAAAACGGTAGAGCAGAATTATTCACTGTTGAAGAACATGACTGCTTTTCATAACTTCCGTCTCCCGGTTTTAGCCGGACTCAGCAGGAAGTCAATGATCAACAAAGTATTAAAAATCAATGCAACAAAAGCATTAAATGGAACTACGGTGTTGAATACAATTGCTGTAATGAATGGAGCATCCATCCTACGTGTGCATGATGTTATTGAAGCCAAGGAGGTGATAACTCTGGTGGAGCAATACCGGAAAGTTGAATAAAATTGAGCAAATTTGTTTCTAAATTGGTAATTGACAGTTGACAGTTGACAATTATCAATTGTCAACTGTCAATTACTACTCACAAAAAAAACATGGACATATTCCACATCGGCTTTTTAACAATCCGGCTCATCGACCTGATTGATATTGCTATTGTGACATTTCTTCTTTACAAATTGTATAGTCTGCTGCGAGGTGGAGTTGCCATCAATATTTTCATTGGCTTGCTTACTGTTTACGCGCTCTATTGGATTTGTGTAAAAGTTTTGAATATGGAACTGCTGGGAACTATTCTCGGACAATTTATCTCCTTAGGGTTTATTGCATTGATCATTGTCTTTCAGCAAGAAGTACGGCGATTTCTGATTGTCTTAGGGACAAGTAATATTCTGTCGAAAAACAATTTCACGAAACAACTATTGCCCTGGAATTGGCAAACACAAAAAAATCCACCGTTAGATATTTCTGCCATTGTAAAAGCATGTCGTCAAATGTCGAAAAGCAGAACCGGGGCCATCATTGTTCTGGCAAAATCATCGCAGCTAAAATATTTTTCCAACACCGGCGACCTGATGGACGCAGAAATCACACAGCGTTTGATAGAAAGTATATTCTTCAAAAACTCCCCTATGCACGACGGCGCAATTATAATCGTCAACAACAAAATTAAAGCCGCCCGCTGCGTCCTCCCTGTAACCGAAAACATTGACCTACCCGCACATTTAGGAATGCGCCACCGCGCCGCTATTGGTGTCACCGAACAAAGCGACGCCATTGCTCTCGCCGTTTCTGAAGAAACCGGCGACATCTCTTTCTCAAAAGAAGGACAAATTCAGATTAATATTTCGCTGGATGATTTGGAGAAGATGTTGAGGGAGGAGTTTGAGCAGTGATTATTATTTTACCGCATCCAACGAATCATTCATCCTTTGAAATTTCTTGACCAACTCTTCATCACTCAAACCCGATTCTAATTGTTGTAAACTTGCTATGGCTGAAGGGGCCAGTGCATCATCAGGGAAGCGTTGGATAAATTCTTTGTACTTTTCCTTTGCGGAATTGGCGAGCTTGAGTTCGGTGTCATATAAAAAGGCTTGTAGAAAAAGTGCATCGGAACATTTTGGATGTGTTGGATATTTTTGTAGCATCCGACCGAGTAACTCTACGGCTTTGTTGGGATCGTGCATTCCATTGGATAGATCTGCTGCTTTGAACAAATAGCTTGCACAGAGTGTATCAGTATTGTAAGTGTCTGCATATTTCAAATATAAATCCTGCATGGCTTTTCCTTTTACAACATTTAAAACTAATGATGTATCATTCATCAATTCAGATTCGGATTTTGATATTTCCTGAATCATTTTCTGCTTATCGGAAGTGCAGGAAGCAATCGTAACAACTATTGCAAACACAGAAATAATTTGTCTTAATTTCAATCTCATTCTTAAATTTATTTTGCTAATCGTCCGCGAATAGGAAATTTCATTTTGTAATCTACATCTACAATTCCGCGTGAAATATTATTTAATTTGTTTTTGATCAACCGTTTTCTCAGCGGTGAAATTTTATCTGTAAATAAAATTCCTTCTATATGATCATATTCATGCTGGATGATTCTAGCTGTCATTCCATCAAACGTTTTCTTTTGAAGTTTCCAATCTGCATCATAATATTCAATGTAAATTTCTTTATTTCGCAGAACATCTTCACGAACAGATGGAATTGACAAACAACCTTCGTTGAATTTCCACAAATCACCGTTCTCTTCTTTGATAACAGCATTGATAAATACTTCTTTAAAATCCTTGACTTCGTCTTCTTCAAATGGAGAACCATCAACAATGAAAAGTCGAATCGAAAGTCCGACTTGCGGAGCTGCCAGTCCTACTCCACTGCAATCATACATAGTCTCGAACATATCCTCAATTAACTCTTTCAATTTAGGATGTTTCTTCTCAATCTCCAGTGCCTTCTTTTTCAACACCGGATCTCCATAAGCGATGATAGGGTATATCATAAAAAATCAATGTTAAATTTGATTTGCATTCATGTACGATTGCAAAATTATTACTGCACTTGCTTGATCTACCAACTTTTTATTTTGTCGATCCGACTTTTTCAAGCCATTCATTCGCATGGACTGTTCTGCCATTTTAGAAGTAAACCGCTCATCATAACGAGCAATCTCTTTCTCCGGAAATGCTTTTTTT
>CAYHCU010000024.1:0-19484 GCA_964355035.1 uncultured Flavobacteriales bacterium
CTGTTAATAGTAAACAATGAAAAATTACGGTTTACTTTCGCTTCTACTGTATTTGCCTTATCAATATTATTCAGAATCTCTAATCCTGAACCCAGGCTGTTGAATTGTGGTATAGAAACCTGTGTCCCTAAAATATACCATACAGGAAGTGATGAAGCAGCAATTTTTCCCAGCAGTTCTTTAACCGGATGGTCTGTTGAAGGCAAATTATGAAGAATCACTAAATTATATTCGCTCAGGCTACCTTCAAATTGTTCAGCCATTACAACTTTTACGGAATAATTCTGACTGCTTTCCAACGAAAGTTTGATTGCACCCAAATCCGGATGAGGTGCATTACCGACTATTAAAACTTTTTGCTTGCTTTCGATTACTTCCACATAAATATCACGGACATTGTTCATCGTTGACATTTCACCACTTACAGCAGACAATTCAATTTTGTAATGAACAATACCAATTTTTTTTGCATCAAGAATTACCGGTATCAACTGATTGAATTTATTTCCGGTGATGGCAATTTGTTTGCTGAATAAAACAGAGGAATCTTGCTTGATAGTTAAGGTGGTAGAAGCTCCGTTCAATCTTCTTGCATCCACAGATACTTCAATTGGAAATGAATTACCCAAATACACTATTTTGTTAAAATTGACTTTGGAAATAAAGAGATCTTTTTGAACCGTCGTATCTCCTAAAGCAATTGTGTAATAAGGCACTTTCAAAATTGACTCATCGTAAACAGGGCTGCTGCCACGATTGTATAAACCATCGCTGGCAATGATCACTGCTCCCACGTTTCGATTTTCGTACCGATCATTAATTTGTGAGAAGAGCGTAGAAAAATCTGTTTGTTTTTCAGTGAATGAATAGTCGATTCCGTCGGTAACTTTATCTCCCCAATTGATTTCCTTTACATCGAATTTATCTTTAAGTCCGTTTGCAAAATCTGTCAATTCCTTTTTATATTCATTTCGATAAAACGAAGAGTCTTTATTAATGATAATACTTTGAGAATTGTCTTGTGCAAGAATAATTACCGGCTTTTCTTTTTCTCTTGTTAATGTCTTCAAAAGCGGAGTCAACAATAGCAAGGCAAGGAAAAATACTAATAATGCACGAAGAGAAAAAAGTGCTTTTTTTAGCCAGGGGTGCACAGAATCAAAAGACTCATCTTTTCTATAAAGAACAAAAGCGTAAAGCGCTCCTGCTGCTAAGCAAATTAACACCCACCAAGTCGGCAATTCTGTTAGAAACTGTATATTCATAAGGAAGGTTTAAAGATAGGGTTTTTATGGTTTTAATTACACCATTAAAATGGGAGTTAATCAAATACCGAATGTTAATAAAGAAAACGTCCTTCAAAAATGAAGGACGTTTTAATTTAGTGTCATTGAATAGTAAGCCGGGTCCTGTTTCTACTTGCGCAGAATCCATCATTTATCTGGGATGATGTTCACACATCACCTCAATCAACCTACCCATCATGGTTTCCCGAAGGAGTACGGACGTGCAGCCCTTAATCCATGACATATTTGGTCTTTCAGCTCCTGAGGTTTACCCTTAACCGGTATCGCTATCGATTATCGTGAGCTCTTACCTCACATTTTCACCTTTTCCTCCGAAGAGGTAGTTATTTTCTGTGGCACTTTCTGTCTCCCGCAGAAGCGGAATCCTTCCCGTTAGGAAGCAAGACGCACTACGCTGCCCGGACTTTCCTCCCCTTGTCTTTCAAAGAGGCGATGGATCTTCAATGACGTGGTGAAGGTAGGTTTTTTTTGGGGAGGAATAAGTGATTTTTGGCTTTTTACTTTCTAACAAAATTTTGCATTAACTATTTCTGGTCAGAAACCTCGAAACTTCTATCTACCAAGTGAAATAAATCTAAAGCTCCCGTAAAGCGCGGGTTTAGCTTATTCTGGGTAATGGTCTTCGCGGACATCAGCTCAGGTAACTACTAACCCGCGCTGATTTTTTTTAGGATAGCATGGTTCGTTTGACACTCTTAAACCCCTATACTATGAAAACAGAACTTTTCTTGCTTGCTTATTTTATTTCACTCATTAACGATAATCTTTTAATGATTAACATCATAAATGTCAAATGAAAAATTAGAATACATTTAACCACCGATTATTTCAAGCTATTAAAATTCACTCAGAGTACTATTTCATTCTCATTTCAATTCTTTAACAAAAATCTCTCATGAAAAAAATTACGATCACACTCTTAATCATTTTGTGCTATAGCCTTAATGCTATCGCAACGATTAATCTCAATGTTCAAGGTGGTTTTGGCCCTACCAATAGCGCTGTTGCCATACAAGCCTACGCTTGTCAGACGAATACGTTTAATTTGACTTTATCGGATTCAATTCCGATTTCTGTTGCACCCTCGAGTGGTCTGTATTTGCGTATCGATAATGCAGCTTTTATTCAATTTCCACAATTGATTACTTTACTACCTGACACCGATTCCCGTTATTTTGAGATATATCATAATAGCGATCCGGTAAATCCTTTTGCATTTTCGCTTAGCGCTTTCCTAATGACAACACCCATGGTGGTAGGATGCGATTTTATTATGCAGACTTCGTCAAGTGTTTCTCACGGGATTGGTTTATATATGAATGGAGATTTGTCCGCTAACATTACCGGTACATTTAATGGTGACACAATCGCCAATGGTCAAATCAGTTATGATGTCTACTACCCGTATTTGGCTATTCAAGGTGCATCAACTCCTTTAGAAGTGGATTACCTGACCGTTCATTTGCCTAATAATCGTGTTGAAAGAACTTTGTCGTATGTCAATAACGGAAGCACCGATTCCATTACTGCCATGGAGTTGAATTTTGTTTTTACTGATCGCTTGCAATGTGAAAGTTTTGAGTTTGATAGCATTTATTACTACATCGACGGAGCAAGTCCAACAGCTATTCTTATTACACCAAATGATTCAGTGGAGACTCCTGTCATTAACATTCAAATGATTCACGGACAGGTGCTGCATATCAGAGAGGTTATTACACTCAAAGACAACTGTTTTTTATCTGATTGCGATGATGCGGAGAGAACATTCAATTCTAACCTCAATTGGGGTTGTTCGACACTTTGTATGAATATCCCGGATCAGGCACGAATCATCAGAGGACATTTACGACCCGGACTCACGCTCAGTAGAATTTCTCCGGGCATTACAACAACGATTAATGCGGGTTGGGACGCTTATTGGGATACGCTGTTTTCTCAACAACCGATCACAAATTATACTTTCCGGTTAGCCAATCGCGATTCGGATATCGTGAACGATGTCCGGTTCGTTATATATGATTATTTATCTTCGAGTATGTATTTCGTGGCAGACACGGACAGTATTAGTATTCATCCTTCATTCTCCGATTTTCGCAATTATCATTCTACAGTAATACCGTATAGCACTTCAGGAAAGTTACCATCCTGTGTACGAAACTTCTATCCGAATGCAGTTCAGGAATTTGTTTTTTATGTGGACTACCTCATGCCTTTTGATTCCATTGATATCACTGTCCCGCTGATTTATTGTTGTCCGGATAATGATAACGGTATTGATACCACCGTAATTAATTTGTTCGAAAATTCAAAAAGATTAAACACATGGGGTGTAAACGCCCAAGGTGTATCAGATTGTAACCAATCGCCGGCGACCCTTGCCAATACAAGTTTGTCAAACGCTTATTTGCATAACATTGAGAGTAGTCAGTTTTCATTAAATGATGGTTATCAACTCGATCAACTTGATCTGAGACAAAACTTTATTCCCAACGGTATTACGTTTTCTGTTCCACCTGATTCTCTTTGTTCTCCATTTACAAGCTTGGCTTTAAATAACTTTCAGTTTAACGAAGATGCCAATGGTCATTTTTTGTTTCGGGACGCCAACCTATTTACCAAATCATTCTCGACAGTTCAAACCGATACCATCCGAGTAGATAGTTTGTTTTTGCAATTTCGAATCAGAACAGAGCCGGGATTGAGAATTAGTAATTCATTGACTGACTTTTCTATTAACAGTGCAACACATCATTGGGCAGCCAGTGAACTCATTTTGGCGCATTCTGATAGCTGTTCATTATCTAATGTCTATACAGTGACATTCAGCAGCGCGAATTTTCCATTCCTTAATTCCGCTGCACCGTTCCTTCGCGAAGTATATGAATTGGTAAAGAGCTCTGATTTTAATTTCGACATCAGGGGATGCTGTTGTGCAAGTAGTTCAAATAACAATCCAAACTACATCATAGAAACACTGATTGCCGGATACGACCATTGTTTCATTCCTATGAAAAAAGTCGATGGTAATTCTGAAATCCATTGTCCGGGTTGTAATATGCCGGGAACGATTGTTCAAACTCCCGATGATCAGATTCTGGAAAGAACTAATTTCGGATACTATGACGCCAACGACAACGGTCTGGCAGATTCAACATTGGTACGTATTGATTCGACCTATCTTTTGGCTCATCGTTCGGAAATGGACATCAATCATTCTATGGTCGGGGATACACTCTCTTCCACAATGAGTGTTCTAATTGATAATTCAGGTGCAATTTCAATTGACTCTTTAGCTAGCCGTGGTATTATTCTGACTCATTTATATGCTGAACAAAAAATAGAAATGTCGAATTCAGATCAATTTGATTTACACCCCTTTCAATTAACGATTACGCTTGTTGCAACAAATCAAAGTGTCACCATTACTCCTTTGAGTACGCATTGGAATCAAGTCGTAAAAGATGTCAGAGATTCAATCGGAATAAGTGGAAAACTTGACATCATTTTCTACAACCTCAGTCCTGCTTTGCTCGACACTATTTTCGGCATATCTAATTACGCTTTTGCGGGTGGTGAAGAAATTATTCTTCAAGTAAATTTAAAGGTTTGTAAAAACTACCAACCGGACAGAGAGTCAAAATTATTGGTCAACAATCAATTTGCCAGTAAGGTAGGTTTAAATATGTATCTGACGGACGCGAATCTGGACTCTCTGAATATATACGATGCTTTTACCAGCCACAATCTCAACTATCCGGTGGCTCAGGATACGGGTGTTATTTTTGCCAATGAACTTTACATGTGCGAAACACGTTCGGCCATGCATTATTTTTATTCGATTTATTCAAGATCCTTTAGTGGTATCTCGTATGATTTTGCCAGACCATGCATTCGGATACTTGATATTGACCACGAAGTTGCAATTGGCGGAGAAAAACTTAATCCATTCCGAAGGGAATTCAGACCGATTCCGGAGTTTTTTCCAATACTGATAAATTTACCGGGTGGGATTGCCAATTATCACTTCTATAATAATGGATACGGCACTTCAGATGTCCGGACGTATTACACTTCCGGCTGTGGAATTTCGAGCTTGCATAGTTCATTTACAGATACCAATCTTGTTTTTAGTCCAATATTTTCCAATCCCCATACAATAGCCAGAGATAGCCTTATTACAAACAACGCTTTCCCTCCTACCTGCGGCTCTAACTTCAATGCACAGTCCAATTTATTTTATTCAGGTGACGAATATTTGAATCAACGACTGTCTTTTCCATTAACCTATACTGTTTGTAGAGATAGTTCTGTTCGAATTGATTCATCCACCATCACAACTAACTTGCAAGTAACTACCTGTTCGTCAAATTCAATAACGGCGTTAAGTACAATAAATAACGACCATCCATGGATTTCTACAAATTTTGTCACAGGTTTTCTAAGCAGTACGCCGCTAAGTGTGAATGCCACTCAAAACAGAGTTGAATTTCAAATAGAATTGGAGGGTACTTATAACTATGACCGACTGATCAGAAACCTATTTATTTATTTCCCTGATACAACTGCCTATACCGATATCACAATTGACACTTTCCCTGCACACCATCTCATTCTTCCAAATGGAACAAAAATTGTTTACTTTGAATTAGGGGATATGACTTCTGTAATTTTTAATAGTATCTACCCTGTATTCATCAACATCAACAATTGCGATCTCGACAGTATTCCTTTTGTGGTTGGCTTCGATTGCCTTGGTTACCCAACTCTTTTACAACTTCAAACTGGAAATATTTGCCAACTGTATAGCAGATCACTTCATTTGCAAATTATAGAAGCAAAAGTGACTGCAACTATTGAACAAAATGTTTCGATCAACACCTGTCAGATTGATACCATTACGACAACGTTAAACACGATTGGTTCCAATGTCAACGATCTCAGATTTAAACTGGATTTATTGAATTCATTTACTCAAATTATCAGTGCACGCGACCGTCGTTACCACAACGGGAACTCGGTGAGCGATTCAATTGGGATTACTCAATCAGGGAACACCTACTATTTTACCCCGATCATTCCTTTTGATGACTTTGTTTTGGGCGACAGCATAAAATTTGATGTGGTGTATAGCTTGCTTGATTCTACCGATTCGCAACCATTTAGTATCGATTTTGAGTACACAAATCTCTGTGGTGACATCGGGCCACCATCGGCAATAGATACAGCCTTAGTCATAGGAGGTTTCAATTGCTTCATGGGTGTAGCGAATTGTTTCCAAGTAACGGCCACACAAAATTCAATCAATTGTGCCGGATCTCCGGTGAATATTAGTACATCTATCATTGGTCATTCGACGGGTTTAACTTATGCCTGGACTTCCAATCCCGGTAGTTTCAACTCTAATGCGACTTTCATTAATCCGAGTCCATTAGTTATGACGACTTACATTGTAGTTGTTTCAGATACCAGCGGCACTACCAGTATTGATTCTGTAACGGTTACACCTATTCCTGTTGATTCCTGTTGCATTCCACCGGGATTTAACTTGAGCAGTGGCGACTTGCAACTCTTCAACACCAGTGCCAGCGCCTACATTCAACAGTATGGTGCTAATACTATTTCCACAGGAAATATAATCCTGATTGTCGGAACTTTTACCGTGGACACCAACTTTACCTTCACCGGATGCTCAAATATCGTCATGGCGCCGGGAGCGTTGATTGACGTTTTGCCATCAAGAACCTTGACCATTTTTGATTGTCATCAGTACAGTTGTGGAAGTATGTCGCAGGGAATTCGAGCGCGACCCGGCAAAGCGAAAGTTAATATACGATACTCCACAATTGAAGATGCTCAATATGGCGTAGATTTAGGCATGTTGTCTTCGCTAAAAAGTATTGGAAATCATTTTAAAAATAACTACATTGGCATCAATGCAGTATCGCCGGGAAACAGTGCCATTGTTGTTGGTTTGACGATTTCAGGAACATCATTTGAATCAACACGCAACTTGTCACCGAAATATATTGCACAAATGCCATTGCCAAAGTTGCGACCACTTGCAGGAATTAATTTGTACAATGTGTTAAGCGTGTCCATTAACCCCGACACCGCAAATATATTTAGTAATATGAACATGGGAATTATCGCTAACCGCACGAATATTAATGTGAGTAATTGCAAATTCATTAATATGCTGAATTACGATGCGGCTGCATACTATCTACAGTCTACGGAAGTAGGCTCAGCTATTTACGGTCAAGGTTCGGTCGGTAATGCATACAACGTAACCTTCACCGGATTAAAAGACAGTCTGAATCCTGACTTTGAAAATTGCATGAATGGCATCAAGACACTGCGGATGAATTTGTACGCATCAAACAGCTATATGGAGAATGTTGATGTGGGTATAGAAGGAGCGAGAAATTTCAACGGTATTATTTCAATTACAGGAAATATTATTAACGCCAACCTGACCGGTATTTCAGCCGCGCTTAACTGGCACGCTGACGGAATAACGATACTTGATAATGATATCAAAGGCGGACAAAATGTCGTTCAAAACAGTGGGGCAATTTCCAGTGCTATTGGAATCGATATTCAAGGGAATAACAATTCAAAAAGTACAAATTTTCTTGTCGCCAACAATATGGTTGACCTTTTTGATTATGGTCACACTGGTATTCACATGAATTCATCCAAGTTTGTAGAAATTACAGAAAATTTTGTCACATTAGAAAATAGTGGAACCAACACCACCATGAATGGTATTACCGTTGAAAACAGCGAACAATCTTCAATTTCTTGCAATGGAATTACAGGGACTCGAATAAATCAATCCAATGATTATCATGAAGCTGCTATTTTATATATTTCTAGTCTTGGAAATGTAATTAGTCAGAATACGATGAATTACACTTCTCAAGGTATAGAAGTAAAAGGAATTTGTGACGATGGCGTTAATCAAACAGTTATTGAAAAGAACACCATTGTTTTTCATTATAACGGATTAAATTACAGTGGCAGTGCATATGTAAATAAACAAGAGAATACAGGAAATCTTTGGATGAACCCTATTAATTATCCGGGCTTCGGTGCTGTGAATTATAATACCGACCCTAATATAATTAATTACGAACGGTATCGTGTAAATGGTGCTGGACAAAGTTTACCTCCTAATCGATTTCCTGCCGGTTGGTTTGGTACTAATGGTTTACAAGATTCAATAATAAATTTCGGAGATTGTGATCACTATAATTTTGTAAATCCAAATCCGATTCCCGATTTATTGAAATTATCTGAGGACTCAATATTGACAATTGAATATCAACAGGAACTCAACTGGCAGGCCAAACTGAAGGTCTATCAGAAATTAATCGAGCATCCTGAATACCTTGCGGAGAATGCTGACCTAGCAGATTTCTATACCCTCAATGCTGCAACTTCAATTCATTATATTGCAAAAGTAAATGTAGAAAACGATAAATTACTTGCTAACCAACAAACAGTTATTGAGAACATCAAAAATAACTCGATTGATATTTATCAGAAATCAGGATTGTTGAAACAAATTTTCACCCAGCTTGAAGAACCGGATTTGGAGCAAACTGAAATTGATAGTTTGTTAACTCTTCTCGATCGTTTAATGGTTGAACTCGATCAAAGTATTCAATTAAATGATTTTTACGTTATGCAATTGAGAAATTCAATAAGTGACAAAATTGATTTAATTGGACAATTAACCGATTCTATTCAAGCAACCGAAATATATGAAGTAAATGAAAAAGTAATTAATGAAATTTCAACTAATATAGAATTGAATCCTGATGAGAGATTATTGAATTCATATGAAAGTATCCTATTTGGAATTGCGACTCAATGTCCTCTTGCGGGAGGAACCGCTGTATATAAGGCCAGAGCATATTATAAAAAGATTAATCCAAATGTGTTTTATGATGATGTAAATACCTGCATTCAATCGGGAATAGTTTACCGGAAAAAGGATCAACCTAAACTACAATACTGCAACTTATATCCGAATCCAACAAGTGGCGTATTGTTTATTTCCTATTCAATTACTGCTGAAGCTACATTAGAAATAACGGATGCATCAGGACGATTGCTTTTGAAAAGTAAACTTGAATCGACTTCTTCTTCCACAAAAGTTGATTTATCATTATTCCAAAATGGAATCTATTTTTATCGAATTCTTGAAGAAACAAGTATTCTGAACAACGGAAAAATAATATTAATGAAATAAGGGAATGAAAAAAATACTTATTTTATTATTATTCATTTCTTTTGAATTGGATGGGCAAGGTGTTTATAATCGTTGGGTCATGGGCTATTCCTGCTGTCAACCTGATTTTGGTGGTGTGGATATTGATTTTAGCTCAGGGAGTGCTGTTGTTAATTCTCTGCAACGATATATGAACATCGATTGCACTGTTGGAAGTATATGCGACAGCAATGGAAATTTACTTTTCATTTCAAATGGAATTTACATTGCAAATGCTCTTGATGACACCATGCAAAATGGTTCAGATATTAATCCGAGTGCTTACACTACAAGTGAATCACATTGGGGATTAGCTATGCCTCAAGGTAATTTGGTGATTCCGTTTCCTGATGACTCAACGAAATACTACCTCTTTCACGAAACAAGTGATGATATGAACGGCACTTGGGTAACTCTGTATTTGTATTATTCCGTCATCGATATGACTCTTGACGGTGGATTAGGTGCTGTTACCCAAAAGAACACAGTATTGTTAAATGATAGTTTAATTGGAGGAAGAATTACTGCTTGTAAACACGCCAATGGTCGTGATTGGTGGTTGGTGGTTCATCAATATAATACAGGGTTGGTGTATAAATACCTGATTACTCCACAGGGAATATCAGGCCCTATCACACAAGATTTATTCACTCCAAGAAATCTAGCCTTTGGGCAAATGTTGTTTTCGCATCAAGGAAATAAATTTGCATATTATGAACCATATGGTGATTTGGATATTCTAAATTTTGATCGTTGTACTGGTAATTTCTCGAATTTTGTTCATATTGACATAAATGATTCTGCGTTTACCGGGGGAGTGGCATTCTCTGCATCAGGTAGGTATTTGTATCTGTCAAGTGTGAATTACATTTATCAGTTTGATATGGATGCTAGTAATATTGATAGTTCAAAAATTGTGGTTGGTGTTTATGATGGATATCAACACCAAGGTTTATATCAAAATTTTTATCTCTCTGCTTTAGCACCGGACAATAAAATATATATTAATTGTTGTGATGGTTCAAAATTTTTTCATGTTATTAATTCACCGGACAGCGCAGGTTTAGCATGTGATTTTATTCAGCGAGGATTACCACTACAAAGGTGGAATGCTTGGACAATTCCTAACTACCCCAACTACTTCCTTGGTGCTGACACAGGAACAATTTGTGATACATTAACAGGTATCGCAGATGTAAAAAATCCGGTGCCAGAGTTTCTTCTTTTCCCAAATCCAACTAAAAGGGATGTGTACCTCACACTTTCAAAAGATAAACTTCAATCAGTTTCAGTATATAACTCCATTGGACAAATTGTTTTACTGGAACACGATGTTATCAAAAACGAATACTTGCATTTTGATGTTTCGAAATTGGAGAGTGGGTTTTATTATGTTGAAGTGGTAACTGCGAAGGAGAAGGTGACGAGGAAGTTTGTTAGGGAATAAATGATGAGTTATAAATGATGAATTTGTGAAAGAGTGTTGAATTATAAATGATGAATGATGGGCAACGAATTTCGAAAAACGAACAACGAATACTGAAATAGTGAGTGGTGATTAGTAAGTGCTTATAGTTGAATCAGGAAGACCGAATAACGAATGTCGAAATACGGACAACGAATTAAGAGATTTTAACTAAATTACTTGGTTTATTTTTTATTACTTTTGCAGGGAAAAAATAGTACTCCTTCAGTCTTGTTGATTTATCATCCTCCTACCCCCATTTATGCAAAAATTAAGGCTTCTAATTGCTTTCCTCCTACTGTTCTCCACTTCAATTTACGCACAAAAAAATCATACGATTAGTGGCTTTGTGAAAGAAGACGCTACCGGCGAATCATTGTTTGGTGCTAACGTTTTTGTGAAAGAAACAAAGAAAGGAACTGTTACGAATCAATATGGTTTTTATTCTCTGACAATTCCGGAAGGAAATTACACGTTGGTGTTTGCTTATCTTGGCTTTGTAAGTCAGGAAATTTCTATTTCACTGACGGAAGACCTTCGCAAAAGTGCTTCCTTAAAAACAAATTCCATTCAAACCAAAGAAGTGGTGATTTCCGGCGAAAAACTTGACAGAAATGTGCAAAGCACAGAAATGGGTCGGGAAAAAATTGATATCGAAAAAATCAAAACGCTTCCTGCTTTTATGGGTGAGGTCGATATCCTCAAAACTATTCAACTGCTTCCCGGTGTTTCTTCAGCCGGTGAAGGAAATAGTGGTTTTTATGTGCGCGGCGGTGGACCGGATCAAAATTTAATTCTACTCGATGAAGCAAATGTATATAATGCTGCACATCTCTTTGGTTTCTTCTCTGTTTTCAATTCTGATGCAGTTCAAAATATCACTCTCACAAAAGGAAATATGCCGGCTAATTATGGTGGCCGCCTCTCTTCTGTTCTCGATATTCAGATGAAAGAAGGAAACAATAAAAAATTCGGTGTGCAGGGCGGACTTGGATTTGTTGCTTCACGTTTAACGATTGAAGGGCCAATCAAAAAAGATACTTCTTCGTTCATTATCTCTGCACGAAGAACTTTTATCGACCTGCTAATGGGGCCACCGTTTGTTGGAAAGAATTCCAATATCAACGGCAATAAATATTATTTCTATGACCTGAATGCAAAAGTTAACTATCGTTTAAGTGAAAAAGACAGATTGTTTATTAGCGGTTATTTTGGTCGTGATGTATTTAAATTCAAAAGCCCTAACTCAGATTTCAGTTTAAGCATCCCCTGGGGAAATACAACCGCTACCGCCAGATGGAATCACCTTTTCAACAATAAGTTATTTTTGAATTCTTCTTTGATCTACACCAATTATGATTTTCAATTTGAAGGTGGACAATCGCAGTTTAGCTTCAAATTATTTTCAGGGATAACCGACTATAACGCTAAAACCGATTTTACTTGGGTGCCAAGTCCACAACATAATGTAAAGTTTGGAGCCAACTATATCTATCACGTTTTTGTTCCCAGCAATGCCAGCGCACGTTCCGGAGATGTCAATTTCAACTTGGGCGATATTGTCCGCCAATACGCTCACGATGCAGCGGTTTACTTTAATGATGAATTTGAGTTGAATTCGAAATGGCTTTTCAATGGCGGAATTCGTTTGACGATGTTTCAACAAATCGGCCCATTTGACCGATTTATTATTGATCCAATTACAAATTTACCAAAAGATACAATTCATTACGGAGCAGGAGAAAATGTTAAATCATATCCGAACATTGAGCCTCGTTTTGCTGTACGCTATAGTCTGAATGAAACTTCGTCGGTGAAAGCTTCTTATTCGCAGAACTATCAGTATATCCATCTTGCTTCATTATCCGGAATTTCTTTGCCGACAGATACATGGGTTCCTTCTTCGGATCGTGTGAAGCCGCAATTCGGGACGCAATATGCTGTTGGGTATTTCAAAAATTTCCAAAATAACACCTATGAAACATCGATTGAAGCGTACTATAAGACCATGAAAAATCAAATTGAATATCAGGAAGGATTTTTACCGGAGAATCAGGTGAATGGGAATCTTGATAATTTTTTTGTGTTCGGAAAAGGTTGGAGTTATGGCGCTGAATTGTTTTTGAAGAAAGCGAAAGGAAAATTCTCCGGTTGGATTGGATATACCTTGGCGTGGACGAAAAGAGAATTTGTTGATTTAAATCTAGGGAAGGAATTTTTTCCAAAATACGATCGACGACATGATGTTTCTGTTGTACTTACATTCGAAGCTAGCAAGCGGGTTACTTTAGGAGCAACATGGGTTTATGCAACAGGAAATTTAAATACGTTTCCACAACGACTTTATCTGTTAAGCAATGGTGACATTGTTCAGGATTACGGTGGACAAAGAAATAATTACCGAATAGCACCTTATCATAGAATGGATATTAGTTTGACTTTAAAAAGTAAACCTACCAAGCGTTTTGAATCCAGTTGGAATTTCAGTGTCTTTAATGTTTACAATCGGTATAATCCATATATCATTTATTTTGACAACAAAGTAGAGAATGGCATTGTGACTATTCAGGCAAAACAAATTTCACTATTTCCTATTATTCCAAGTGTAACTTATAATTTCAAATTCTGATTATGAAAAAGACAACACACAAAATAGCGGCATTCATTTTAATTTCAAGTCTTGCACTTTTTTCTTGCGAGAAAAATGTCACTGTCGATATTCCCGAAGTTGCAGAGCAAATTGTGATTGAAGGCTATATCGAAACCGACTTACCTCCTTTTATTCTTTTGACGAAGTCACTTCCTTTTTTCGGCGAGATTAATACAAATAACATTTTACAGAATCAGATTCTTGGTGCTACTGTAATAATTGACAATGGAACAATTATAGATACCTTGGATCAACTTCCGGGGATTGGAGTTTATACTACATTACAATTCGTAGGTGAAATAGGAAAAACCTATAAACTCACTGTATTGGCTGAAGGGAAAATGTTGAGCTCTATTACAACTATTCCAATTCCAATACCATTGGACAGTCTTTGGTGGAAAGTCTCCGGTCAGCGTGACTCCTTAGGATTTATCTGGGGTCATTTAACAGATCCGGATACACTCGGAAATTGTTACCGTTTTCTTGCAAAAAGGATAAATCATTTTACTTTTGGAGATAACATTGGCAGACAAAAGGATTCAATTTTTGTTGCTCCCATAGGTGGTTCAGTTTTCGAAGACCGTTATATTAACGGAAAAAGTTTCGACTTAAATTTCCCTCGTGGAACTGTTGCTAATTCAACCAAAGAAGATGATCTCAATGACGAAAGAGTTTTCTTTAAACGCGGCGATACCATTGTCGTTAAATTTTGCACCATCGATCGTTCCCATTTTGAATTCTGGCGCACCGAAGAATCGCAAATTTCAGCAAATGGAAACCCCTTTGGTTCTCCTCAACCTGTTCATTCGAATATTATGGGTGGTTTAGGAGTTTATGGCGGATATTCTACTACATTTGATACCGTAATTGCGGAATAGTTAGTAGTAATTGGTAAGTAGAAAGTGGTACCAAACTATTCACGCTCGCCAATAAGTACTCCCCAATTACCACTCACCACTTACTAAAGAAAAATGAGAACCCACACCAAAGAAACCCAAGATACCCTCACTCCTGCTCTTGCTCTTGAAACCTTGAAAGAAGGGAATGAACGATTTGTAAATAATATCAAAGCGCATCGCAATTTATTGGAGCAGGTGAATGAAACTAAATCCGGACAGTTTCCTTTTGCTGCAATACTTAGCTGCATCGACTCCAGAACATCTGCAGAACTTATTTTTGACCAAGGTTTGGGAGATATTCTCAGTATACGTATTGCAGGAAATATTCTGAACGAAGATATTTTGGGCAGCATGGAATTTGCTTGTAAGATTGCAGGTTCAAAATTGATTGTAGTACTCGGTCATACGAAATGCGGTGCAATTGAATATGCGTGCAACGACATTAAGTTAGGAAACATCACAACTCTTCTAAACAAAATTAAACCAGCCATAGAGAAAGAAACGGAAACATCATTAGAAAGGAATGGTAACAATACTATATTCATGAAAAATGTTACTGTTAATAATGTCACTCTTACTGTTAAAAAAATAAAGGAACAAAGTAGTTTATTAGCAGAAATGGAACGTTTGAATCAAATTAAAATAATCGGCGGTCTTTATGATCTAGATACGGGAATAGTTACTTTTTTTGGGGAGGAATAGGCGTACAGTTGACAATGGATAATGGACAATAAATGAAGAATGATAAATGAAGAATGATAAATGAAGAATGATAAATGATAAATGATGGACGGGCTTCGAATGTCAAGAGGACACAAACTTTGCTTCACCACTTTATCTCTTTCAAACTAATTCCAATTGATCAGCCTTATATTTTCGCCTCATTTCTCGCATTGCTGCAGAATGATTGTACGGCTGATTTTTTAGCTTGGCATTGAACCAGGGGACGAAGGGGATGAGGTATGGACTTCTGTAATCAAAATGTTTTTCAATTGGCAATGGCTCTACTAAAACTAACGTTTTCTCCATTTGGAGATATGTTCTTCGAAAATCAAACCCTAATTTGGACAACGTCAATAGTATTTTATAAATCAAACTTACTTGTGAATTCAATTTAGAATCACTACCCTTTCCGTTCAAATATTTTCGAAGATTTTCAATATGATTATCAGCTAAGTTATATTTCCCTGTTTCAATGAAACTTAGAATTAATAGTATTCTCTGACACAGATTCCAATCTGATTGATTTTTATCAATCTTACTTATTGCTAATAAATTTTTTACGCAGCTAGAAAAATCACTATTTATAAATGAAAGCACACCATTATAATATAACACTTTGTCATTATGAAGAGCAGAATAATCAAATTCAACTCTAGTTTTTAAAAGTAATTCTAGGTAAATTTTGGCCTTTTCAATCTCGCCAATTGACAAATAGCAGAGAAATTTCACCTCGTTTATAATATCAATATTAAACCTGTTTACGATTTTCATTTTATCAATTTCATCAAAATATAATATCGCCTTTTTAAATTCAAATGTCTTGATTTCAAAGTCACATATATTTAGTAAGCAGTTTAACCGATCATTACTTTTAATGTTTTTATTTGCGTTTCTTTTTAAATGTGTGTAAAAATTATAAAAATTTAATTTTGCATTTTCATATTGGTTAGAATTAGAAAAACTTATTCCTTTTAAATAATAGATTGCTGATTTAATTCTTATAGATTGGGTTATTGAACTTTCAACTTCAAGAAGTTTAATTTCATTGTTTAAGTCATACTGCTTAGTAATGATTTGCCCACTATTTCTCATACTGGTATAGTGAGCTAATAAAAAATTAGCCCTATTCAAAGCAATACTACATCTGTTATAAAATTCTATTTGCTTATGAATCTCAGAAAACTCAAATAACCCTGTTCTACGGCTTAATCTGACCAGTTTAGTGTTTAATGCAATTAGTAAATAATCATAGTATTCTAGCTCTTCTGCACTTTTTATTATTTGATTTAAACAACTTAAAGCCTGATTATTCAATCCACGTATCGATAGAATATCATAATATAAAAACTTTCTTTTAATTTGAAATAATTCTCGATTTCTTTCATTATGAATTTGCTCGTTCAAAAGCAAATCTTTGGAGATTAATGAATCCAGTATTTTATCAATTAATCTTTGAGATAATTTCTTGAAAGCTGATTTATTATCGAACCCATATAGCTTATTTACTACAAACTCATATTCAATTTTATTGCTTTTTAGAAGAGCATTAAACAATAATAAAATGTTTGAATCTGAATCTATTGCCCAAAATTGCTTAAAATTTCGCTTTAGAAATTTTAACTCGAATTTCGATAAAGAATCAATAAGTTCCTTTAATTTATTAAACTCATTCATGATTTTAGATTATTCTGAATTCAAATATAATTTAAATTTTGAGAAATAAACAGGGATTTCACTATTATATTAGTGAAAATCATTCAACTTTCAGTGTCCCAATCTAGTCCTTTTCTTCCAAAAAAACACATTCCCAAGAGCTTATAATTGCAAAACAAAAATTTATAAAACCAAGAAAATGAAAAGAAATGGGAAAATAAAGGATGAACTTCTATATGACTTAGGCTGCACTTTTAGACAACTAAGATTAAGGAAGGGTTTCAAATCTGCAGAAGTGTTTAGCTTTGAAAATGATTTAAACCGAACAGCATATTGGAGATGGGAAAATGGTGAAAATATTACAATGAAAAATTTTTTAAAACTATGCAATATTCACAAAATGCCTCCAAAAGATATCTTCATTATGTTAGATAATAAAAAGAATCATGTAAAAAACGAAAACCTATTGAATGAGCCAGGAAGTGTTTTATATAAAAATGGTAGTAAGTTGTTGAAGAAATAACTTATCGAGAACTAACAGAAATTTTACTTAAAATCCAATCCTCAAAGTTTATCAACTCTGGGGATTTGATTTGCCATTTCATTTCATTATTTTCAAAACACTTCAAGTATTTCATAATTCGGGATTTCTTTTTTTCAATCCGTTTCCAATCTACATTTTCTCTAACTATAATCATGCAAATTTTTAATATTATTGCAAATCTCGGATTCAAATAATTTGTTTTTGATAATCTCTTAAAATATTTATTTATACTATCAATTGACAAATCCAAAGAGTCAATTTGAACTAACTCAATTCTACTTAATATTATTAATATTTTTTTTCCTATATTCCATCCTTCTTTGTCTTTTTCAATCTCCTTATAATCTTTTAGCAATTGAATACATTCTAAATAATTTCCATTTGCGAACTCAAGACATGCATGATAATAGTTAAATTTACTATAAATTACCTCTGTAGATTCATTTATTGGCAATGGATCATGAAACACAATAAATTTATAGCATTCACTAAAGTTATTTTGATAAAAATAAGAATGAAATACCAATTCATCTATTATCTTTTGAGTAAACTGAATTCCATTAAAATATTCTCTTGATTCTTCTGCATATTTAATCGATCGATGATAATCTCTTAATAGCAAATAATTATTAGAAATATTTATAAGGATTGTTCCGTACCTATTATCTGTATAAACAGATTCGTTGCTTTTAATTGTGCTTTTTAATTCCAATAAAAGTTTACTTGACTGCACATACTTTCGTAATATCTGTGTTTGTTCAATTTCCAAGCTTAACAAGTAATACTTAATTAATGACGAGAGGGTATTATTATAGTTTTCCTTTAATTCCAAAATCGCTTCATCTAGTTCCTTTGTGTAAAAATGATGCTCAGAATGAAGGCTAATTTTATTCATTATAGTTTGATAAATACTTTGTGATTGATTTAAAGCCAACCATTTTGTTGCAACCAACTTGATTTCATTTTTAACTTTCTCCACTACATGTACTTTTCCAAAAGATGAAACAAATCGAAGCTTCGAATTTAATGCTTGAATTAAAATATCATAAAATTCAAAGACATATGCTTTTGTTATGGCAGAATTATAGATTTGCATAACTTCCTCATTTACACCTCTTAATTGAATAATGTCTGCTTGAATTATTGACTTCCTCAATTCAAATAATGTTGTATTTCTTTTGGAATAATTTGAAGATTTTATCGAGTTTTCAGTCAGAAATATATCATAAATGGAATCTTTCAATCGATTGCACAATTTGTTAAATGCTAAATAATTTTGCTTACCATAAATGAATTTTTGCATATCATTTGAAGAATATTCTTCATTTTCCAATAGCAATTTTAACAGCACCACTGTTTTCCCATCATTTGTTGATTTATTAGAATAATTAATCTGTTTTTTAAGCAAATTAATCTCCGTAGTATTCAATTTCGAAACTAGTTTTCTCAATGTGACAATATTGTTCATGATTTAATTTTTGTTAATGTAAGAAAGAGTCACAATTCGCCAAATCGATGGTTGAATTTCAACCTAGCTTTGGTGTAAACTAATAACATATAAACATGCTTGAAACACTAATTGCCATCCTCTTAAGTTTAGGGCTCACCTTTGCTCTTTCAAACAATGGAACAATCCAAGTAGACCGCTCCACAGCGTCAAAATTGGAAGCTTCTTCAGAGTATCAAAAGACATTTGCATCTGGTGAATCTCCAATTGTAGTAGTACCGGATATTGATCCAAGTGCTTCACAGATAGTTGTGGTTCCAGATATTGATCCATTGCATTGAACGCAATTTTATTAGTAAACAATTGCATAAATATTGGATTATAATATATGTCTCATTTTACAAAAATGATGGATAAATTTTAATTTAAAAACATTTTGTGCAAATATATTCTTAATGTATTAATTACAAGTAACTTAAAATTTCAGGAGGACCATTATTGATTATAAACGAACT
>CAYHCU010000025.1:0-19215 GCA_964355035.1 uncultured Flavobacteriales bacterium
TGTTTTTTCTGAGTTTCCGAATGATATTTGTTCAGAGCATAAATATACATAATCAAAATTACAATCCTTCGAGTCTATAACAAATTTTCTTCGACTATATGTTTCCGCAGCGAAAACAACTTTTAACTGAATTTGGTTTTCAATCAACTGTTGATTTAATTCGTTGAACAACGGAATCCTGTATGGATTTGGAATATTTGTGATAATTATAACTTTCATGGTTTTTCTAGTCGAGCCATTTTTTAAACCATGCAATTAAAAAATACAATGTCCACAAGCGATTGACAGAAGACTCGTCGCCGGTTTTTAATTGTTTAAGAAGAGCATTCAGCTCGTCGAATTTAAATTGAGGATGATTACTACAAAACGAGCGTAGATTTTTCTCGATGTAATCAATCATAAAATCACCTGCCCATTCTTTGAGTGGCACACAAAAGCCCATTTTTTTACGATAGAGAATTTCATGTGGCAGAATTTTCTCCAATGCCTTTTTTAAAATATACTTCGGCTCATCTTTATTCAACTTGTATTTTGATGAAATAGAAAGCGCTGTATTTACAAATTCATAATCAAGGAAAGGAGAACGGATCTCGATGGAATTTGCCATTCCCAGGTGATCCATTCTATAGAGGTAATAATTCGGCACCATAAATTTCAATCCGAGATAGCACATCCAATCGGCATATTCAAATTTTCTGTTTGAAAAAGATTTGATGGACTCGAATTTCTCTTTGTAGCGTTCGATTACAGTATAAGAATCAGAAACTCCTAATCTCGCCAAATAATCTTCCGATAGAAATTTTGTTTTCGTGCTTTCTTTAAAACTTTTTGCTCCACCCCAGAACATATCTTGTCCTCGAGCAGAACGAGACAGCATTTCATAAGCACTATCAGGTGCAAACATTCCTGCTCCTTTTAAAATGCCTTGTTTAATGAAATCCGGTAATTTTGAATATTGATTGTAATAGGGGAACAGATTAATAAACTTTTTCCAATTTCGATAGCCGGCAAATAATTCATCACTTCCATCGCCGGTCATTACCACAATGCTTCCGGATTGTCGTGCTTTTTGAGAGAGGAAATAAATCGGAATGCAGGTTGCATCGGCCATTGGCTCATCGAATATATTCACCACCTCCGGCAAGAATTCTTCTATGTCTTCCCCACTAATTACTATGTCCTTGTGTTCTGTTTTAAACAGTTTCGAAACCTTGTTTGCATAAAATCGCTCGTCATAATCCTGTTGTCCATCGAAACCTATAGAGAATGTATTGACAGGTTTTGTCGTCAGCTTCGACATATATGCAACGATAGCGCTTGAATCTACCCCACCGCTAAGAAAAGCACCTACAGGAACATCAGAAACCATACGTAAAGCGACGGCTTTTTCCAGAGCGGCTTCCACTTTATTTTGTGAATCTTGCTCGTTCAACTGTTCGATCTCTGCCGAGTAATTGACCTCCCAATATTCTTTCTTTGAGATTGTACCATTGGAGCTAACGGTTAGTTTACACCCCGGCTCCAATTTATCTATGCCTTCAAACATTGTTTGAGGAGGTGCCAATAAATTGAATGTAAGAAAATGATACATTGCATTTTCATCCAACTTTCTTTTCATCCAAGGCAAACGTAAGAGTGCTTTTATCTCAGAAGAAAAAGCGAATTTTCCTTCTTGCAAAGAATAATAAAAAGGCTTCTTCCCTACTCTGTCTCTGGCAATAAATAATTGCTTGTCTTCGGGATTCCAGATGGCAAAAGCAAACATTCCATTTAGATAATTCAAGCAACTCTCGCCGAATTTTTCATAGAGTGCTAATAAAATTTCTGTATCGCTATCACTTCTGAATTGTTTGTCTTTGAAAAACTTTTCTTTGAGTTCGCGGAAATTGTAAATTTCTCCATTGAAGACAATTACATTTCCGTTAGCGGCAATCATTGGTTGATGGCCGGCAGGAGAAAGATCGATGATGCTTAATCGAAGATGACCGAAATGAATTTTGTGATTGACATCCGTCCAATATCCATGATCATCGGGACCACGGTGAGCGATAGCGGAATTCATTGACTCGATGTGTTCTTTACCTCTGTCAAGGTTGCCATTGAAACTAAATATTCCGTTTATACCGCACATGCCTTAATTCTCTTTTAGTATAGAATGCACAACGTCTTTCCATGCTTTTTCAAAATAGACCATGTCGAACTGCTTTACATAATCGTAACCTTTTTCTGCAAGAACTTTTCTTTCATCCAGGGCTTTCTCAACTGCAGCAGGCAATTCACCTGAGGAGTGAACAATAATTTGTCCGGCCTTAGAAAGCAACTCCGACATACCGCCACTATCAGTTCCAATAACAGGTGTATGAGAAAGCAAGGCTTCATGAGCAATCCTGTTCCATCCTTCTTCCATCAACGAAAAACAAATGACGAGAGACGATATTTTTAGTAACTGCAGATAATCTACTCTGTTCAATTTAAGATACTGAACATTCAATCCGGGAACACGATTACTTGGGCCTGTCATTACAAGATGATAATTTGAATTTTTCAGCGCTTCATAAACTTCCACAACACCTTTTTCTCGTATGGCATTACCTATATAAATTATTTTTTTCTCTAAGGGAAGATTCATCCTCAATTTAAATGAATTCTCATCATCGATTGCTCCGCTATACAAAGAGGTGTCGAATGAATTATAAATTACGGAAACATTTTTACAATTTCTTTGAAGGAAATAATTCTGCCAATGTTGACTGACCGTTACGATAGCGTTGCATTTCCTGACTTTTTTCAAGAGCCGGTTGAAATACCATTTGTGATAAATCGACTTCCTCATCAGATTATGATCGATGTGATGAATTACAGCAATTGACAACTGAGAACTTTTTCTTTGTCCAAAAACGACAGGATACGGTTCCATTATAAGAACATCTGCTTGTGCCTTGTATTGGAGCATTCTTCTCCAATAGGAGAATATCGATTCATTTCTACGAATTGTTATCGGATCAATTACCACTTTAAAATCTTTTGACAAGGCCAAAGCGGATTGAACATCATAGGCATTTCCACCATTGATACCGCCTAAAGAAGAACCTTCATAATAGGCTTTCATTACTTTAGAACTCTTGCTTTGCCAGAGAATCTTCATGGTTATTGGTCGATCCTCAAACCTGAGGCAGGAGGAATAAAGTGGGGAATATGTTTTTTGTTGTATGCAGCCATTTCATTGAACAAGGCAAACCGCTGTTTCAGAATTGAAGGCGGATTAATATTCAATGGGAATTTCAAAGAAAAGTAGGTAACCTTATTCATCATATTAAAATATTTCCGATGAAAGGCTGAAGCGAAAAACGCAGGTAGCGGCACTCCTTTTTTAGAAACGGTGAGAGTGCTTCCTAAAGACCAACGAACATTTCGCGCAAATCGGCCCACATTTACACCTGGTGTATAGAACTTTTCTTTTACTAAAATTTCTGATAGGAATGTTTTCAGGTGCAAAAATAAACGATCAAATAAATCACATATTTTTTCACTGCTTTGTGTTCCTAAAAACCATTTTTTTCGTAATTCAATAATTTCCTGAATGACATCAAACAGCTCTCCTGATTTAACGCCTAAATAGTCGAGATCATATTCCAAGGCTCTTGCTTCCAATAGAAATGCACGAACCTTAATTATGCGATATGCTTTTTGAGTATTCATAACCATAAACATCTTTAGCATAAATTCAAGAGCGGTCTGTGTTTTCAGAAATGAAACATCTTCAGGATTAGAAATGAAATCCAAACGACTTTCACTTCCACCGATCAATCGATAATTGTGATATTGCGTGACTCGTAATACTTGCTGAAACTGTGTAACAGAGGTTCCGAATAATCGATGGACAAAAAGGTAATGTCCTTTTTCATCCAGCTTTTTCAAGGGATCATGAGTCGTCGTGGTTCCATCTTTAAAAATAACCAGCATATCAAGATCAGAGATGCCCGGAGCCGAAACGCTTCCTATGCGATAAACACTTTCTACTTTTCCATGATTCATCAATGCAGAAGCTACTGCTGAAACATTTATTTCATACAGTTCCTGCTGCACGTAGATGGGAAGATCGATGAGTGAATATCTACTCATTGCAATTCATATTTGAAATTTTATTTTTTACCAATGTTGTAAAAGTATTCATCCTGGAAAAAAGACCATTATGCAGTGCCGTTTCTATGTAAGCAGGAACGGTTATGTTAATAGTTTGTCGACTTTTCCAGCTAATGAAATCTATCCGTTCTAAGAACTTGTATTGCTTGTTGGTGAGTTCAAACATCCAGTTTGTTCTGATGGAAGAAACTTCATCCATGATTGCAAATTCGCTTTGACTAAAATCCTTTCTCATTTCCGCGAAACTGAATTTTTTAAAAATCCCTTTCCCGTCTCTAGCTTGAATGTATGCAGAAGGGAGCATCATAAACTCACTGAAGATTGTTTTCAATTGGTACAAATTCCAGTCTTTTTTATTACTTGATAATTTTCTTTTTAAACTTTCACACAGACGGCAAAATGATTTTTTAAAATCGACATCCGGTATATCTTGCACTCTAAGATCTAACGTAGTATTTCCTAAGAGCGATTTGCAATACGGTAAAACTGCTGTAGGCAGGAACCATTCCGGATAATCGTCTAAATCATATTCTGAAAGCACGAACCAACCATGATGTTGGAAAGGGTCTATCTGATGCATGATCTTGCGTAATTCATGCAAACGAAAACCAACTTCGGCCAATTTCTTTTTGTCTTTCAACACCTCTTTCGACAAAATAAGCAAGCCATCGAAATCGCTATACGCAACTTCTTCGCCGGTTGCAAAACTGCCATGAACGAGCGCAGCTTTCAGAACCGGCTTCAAAAGCGATAATTCGTTCATCATTTGATTCATTAATTTATTTGAACCGGCATATTCTGAGATCTTTATTGATTCCGAATCTGATTTGGATTGATGAAAATGACTGCTATACAGTTTACTGATAATTCCGGCATTTCTTCTGAAAAGGAATTTAGGGGTAAATGCCGACAACATTCCACCTGAAGGGGTAAAATACCCGCCATTTATATATCGATTAAGAAAGTAGATGCGTTTTTGTCCGGTGACCATGTTTTTCTATCCTATTCACACCTATTAAATCGTTGTTTGCGAGCAAAAATGACCAATTGGCAATATTCCCAAAATTAATCATTCATTTCGCTTTACTTTGTCTGAATTAAGAACTATTTTTATATGGACAAAGCCGTTAAATGTTACAAAAACATTGAATTTGACGAAACATTAAAAATAATTTGACTGGTATTGTAACCTCGGATATATTGCAGTACCAAAACTAACCATTTAATGAGCGAGAAAAACAAGGAACTATTTATTGCGCCTAGCGTAGTGAATGAAAAACAGGCTGAGAACAGGAATGATTTGGTTGGTTTATTTCAAAGCTGCCCTCTTCCGGAGACTGAAATGATGCGCAATTTGGGAATTTTCCTGAACCCCGCTGACTTAAAAAAGTTTCTTTTTCTAAATGATATCTACCAAAAAAACGTAGACATCCACGGCGTAATTATGGAGTTTGGCGTTAGATGGGGACAGAACATTAGTCTTTTTCAATCGCTCCGTTCCATCTATGAACCTTTCAATTACAGCAGGAAAATAATCGGCTTTGATACCTGGGATGGTTTTCCTTCTATTCATGAAAAAGACGGCATTGAACTTTATGCAATGAAAGGGGCTTATAATGTAGCACCTGATTACAAAAAATATCTTGATAAAGTACTTAGCAATCTTGAGGGAGAAAGTCCTCTTGATCACATGAAAAAATTCGAATTAATCGAAGGTGATGCAAGTGTTGAATTAGCGAAGTATTTAAAATATCATCCTGAAACAATTATATCACTTGCTTATTTTGATTTTGATATTTACGAACCCACAAAGAATTGCTTGGAATTAATTAAGCCTCATCTTACAAAAGGTTCGATCATCGTGTTTGACGAATTAAATCAGCCTAAATTTCCGGGTGAAACGATTGCTTTACGCGAAGTTTTCGGACTTGATAAATACTCGATTAGAAGAAGTCCTTTTAGTCATTATCAGTCGTATGTGGTGATTGAGTAATTGGTAAGTAGTAATTGGTAAGTAGTGAATGGTGAGTAGTGAATGGTGAGTTACAACTAACCACCAGACAACCCTTTCACCCAGTCCAACACTTCGCGAGTTTTGCTGTCGAATGTGAGGGGCTTGATATCTTCTTTCGCTTGGGCGGCGAGTTTTGCACCAACTTGAGGATTTTCGATGAGGTATTTTATTCCTTCAGCCAAAGCCACTTCATTGTCGGGAGCTACAAAAAAAACATTCTTATTATTTAGAACATCTTGTGTGGCAGGAAAATCAGGAGTAATGATTGGATTCCCTGTCGACATGTATTCATTGATTTTTTGCGGGTAATTAAATTCGATCAGGTGATCATTTGAAGTATAATAACTCACCAAAATATCTCCTGCTAATTGGTAATTTCTTATGACTGTACTATCATTAAAAAAGCCTGTAAATATGGCATTCTCTACGCATATTTCTTTGCAATAATTCTTTACTTTCTGAACTGCACTGTCTCTTCCTCCGGTGAAAAGAAATTTATAATTTGGGAGAAGTTTTGCTGCTTTCAAAATATATTTGAGTTCTAGAACGTCGAGTCCTAATTTTCCTGTATAGACAATCAAGGGCAAGTTTTCCAAATATGAAATATTTTTTCTAGCCTGCTCTTTTGAACAATCATTCGAATATACCGGAACCGGTGCTAATGACAGAATAAATTTTTCTTTCGGCAAAGGAACAATTTTCATAATGGCTTCGCGTGTTGTTGTAACCCCTGCAAAAACGCCATCAGAATTTTTAACCACCCATTTATAAATTGGTGTATTCTTTACTTCGGCAGCAACAAATACAATTTTTATTTTTGAAAGTTTGCCCATTAACTTCTTCATCAGAATAGCCGGAATTAACGACTTGGCATCACGGGAAAACAAAACCGCTTCATTGTTGGCAAAGAGCCTTTCAAAAAATATCCGAATCGATGAAACACTAAAAGCTGTCATCATCATTATAAAACGCCAAAAAGCCGGTGAGTGCTCACGCAACAATGTATATTGCATACGAGCTTCAAATTTGTTTTTTAATCCGTAACAGACAGGAATTTCGCGGCGTCGAATATTCTCCTTCATGTAGGTGTATGGGTAAACTATAACAACCTTTGCTCCATTATATGCCATACTATCACACAATCGCATATCGAAAATGCGATTGGTAGTTGGTCTGAGTAAACAGAAGGGAGAGTAAACGTAAACAGAAATTGGCTTGTCGCTCATAGGAAACTGATCCGAAAATCAGAGCTTATCAAATTCATTGACTAAAACTCCCATGTAAAACTGATCGGTAAACTTACCTTGTTTGTACACATCTTCACGAATAGTACCTTCTATTTTAAATCCACATGCTTCATAGATTCGAAGGGCTGAAGTATTGTCTGTACGAACTTTCAGGTAAATTTTATTCAATCCTAAATGCCGAAAACCAAATTCGAGAGTTCTATAGCATGCTTCCTTGCCATACCCTTTTCCTTTTTGAGCAGAATCGATCAGGATAGCAAATTCAGCATGACGAAAAATCATATTGATATTTTTCAGGAAGGTCATTCCTGCCAATTGACCTCCTTTTATTTCTTCAACACCAAAACAAGAATTAGGAAAATTCATTTTGATATTTTTTTCATACCAGGCATATTCTTCTTCATAACTTACCGGAAACGGATGGCCGCTGAAGTCATTGCGGATCTCCTCTTGATTGCGCCACTTCCAGGTGATGCTTGCATCTTCCATAGTAAGGGCACGTAAACGAATCGAATTTCTATCTTTTTCCAAACTCATAATAGGTCTTGTTCTTTGAAGCGATATCGCTGCAAGATAAATTTATATTTAATAGCTTCGACAGGATGTTTCTCGTCCCATTGATTTACAATGTCTTTATAAGCCTTTTCGTTGTGAATTCGCTTTCCTATAAAAAATTTACACGTTTCTTTGGAGAAATTTTTCTTAAAAACCAACAACGGGTCATTTTCCTCTGTCGTCACACCTCCTCCTAAATGGATCGATTTCAACCCTTCGCTTTTTGCCCAAAGAATTCCATGATGGAGCATAAGATTTGAAACGGCATTCAATTTACCTTTTTCGTTAGCGGAAGAGAGAAAATAATGGCCAAATGTTTTGCCTTTCAAAAAAACTGTTGAACCAATTACTTCGCCATCAAGAATGGCATTGATTAGAATCCCGTTCTCTCTTGTCAATTTTTTCAATCCGTCAAAAAAATCGGAAGTGAAAAAATATAAATTTGCTGCTTGTAACCTCTTCATATTTTCGATATAAATAGCAACGAAATCCTTAAACTTTAAACATTGTACATCATTCTCAATAGATACGCCTGCCTTTTCTGCTTTTCGAATCTTATTTCTGTTTTGTCCGGAATAATCAGCAAAAATATTTTCTTCGCTATTCTTTAAATCCAAAACAATATACTCCCTTAACGGAATCAGAGCAATACTTGGAATGGACTCCACTATTCTTTGATTTTGCAAAAGTGGATTGAAACGAATAAATTCCGTCACTATTTTTTCTGATGCGCAATATTCGCGAAATGAATTGTCGGCGTGATGAATGAAATCCAAATTCATAGTGGTTGAAATCGGACCGGTATAACCATAAACCGTTTCAATATCTTTGAATTCAGTTTTCTCGGAATCAATAAATATATTCCGAATCAAGAACGGATAAAAATACATTTCACTCTTTTCCCGATAAATAAAAAGTCGAATTTCGCCATCTCCATTTTTTTCATAGAGAAAATTGTAATCAAAAGAATAATTGACATCCTGTAATTCCGGAGGAAGTTGATTAAAAATATCATCCCACTCAGCTTTATCAGCAGAAGAGAAAACGGAAATTTTTTCAGACGCAGAAAGCACGGTGAATCATTTATTTGTCCGAAGAAAGTCTTTGATCTTCCTGGTTACAGTAAGAATCTGACTTTTGGTTAACTCCGGAAAGCTTGGAAGAATAAGGCATTGATGATTTAGAAGATCTGCCACGGTGTTGTCACTTTTAATATTTGCGAGGTGCGTATGCTGGTTAATACTGTAAAACATTGGTCTGGTCTCAATATTATTCTCGAATAAAAATAATTCGAGCATTCTTTTCTTGGTGAAATCAAATTTGTTGAGACGAATTCCAAACATCCATTCTGCATGTTCTGTTCCTGCTTCCGATTTTTGGAATGTGATTTCATCTACGCTAGCAAGTTCACTTTTATAGAGTTCAAATACGGCAGATTTTTTTTCTCTGATTTCATCTAAAATCATCAGCTGACCATAGAGCAAAGCCGCTTGAATATTTGTCATGCGGTAGTTGTAACCTAATTTATCGTGAATATATCGGTGGCTCGATTGCCCCTGACCACGAACAGAATTCAGGTATTCAAATATTTCAGGATCGGAAGTTAATACTGCTCCTCCTTCACCACTGGTTATAGTTTTATTTCCAAAAAAAGAAAGTGATGAAATTAATGAAGCGGTTCCTGAATATTGGCCATCATATTTTCCAAACAAGCCTTCACAAGCATCCTCTACAATGAGTAAATCCGGATATTTCTTTTTAAGCGCTGGCACATTGATGATGTTACCTAAATTATGTACAGCTAAAAACGCTGTATCTTTTCCTGTTCCCTGGATTTTTGAATGATCCATATTCCAAGTGTTCACATCGGCATCAATGACTTCAAAATCCCACCCGCCTGAAAAAAGGAAACTATTCCATGCCGCTACATAAACATTATTTGGGACAATAATTTTTTTGAGTTGAGGGTATTTGAATTTTAATCCAAGTGCTAACATATGCGTTGCACACGTACCATTATTCACAAGAATAAGATATTTACTGCCGAGAACCTCTTTTAATTTTTCTTTGGCTCTATCGATATAAACTCCTTGAGATGAAATCCATGTGGAATCTAAAGCATCGTGAGCGTACTGAAGGCAGGATGCAGGGAGATAAGGCTGGTAGATTGGTAACATAGCTTTTTTTTACTCTTTTTAGGGGTAAAAGTTACGGGTTCGGGGGTTTAAGAGTAAAGGGAGTTAAGCGGGTTAAAGGTGAATCCAAATTGGTTTTGGCGAGCTGCCTTTCCTAGAGAACTACGGGATCCTTACAGGATGACACAGAAGCGCACTTTTAAGGGGGATAGAAAGGTAAGGCTACAAGATTCTTTAGGAATTTACCGTACTTTTATTCACCTACTTCAAAGGAAAAAAGGCGATTTTATATTCATTGTTAATGAAATATGCATCTAAGAAAATCCGAATTACGAATCACCGAAAATCGAATCACCAAAAACGAAATAACGAATCACCGATTTTTCACTGCTGCACCGCCTTTTGTTAAAAATTGTATGCCGAGAATTTCCTCTTTTTCAACAAAATCGCGGAAAGATTCATTTTTGTGTACATCGTCGGAAATGATTAAACCACTTTTTTTAAGAGCCGGATAAATCTCCTTAAACTCGAACATCATATTTTGATAAGAGTGATCGCTATCATGAAAAAAGATGTCAATTTTACCTAACTTTTGAATCAAAGGAGGTAACAACTCATTTGAAGAACCTAGTAGCAACTCCCATTTTTGCCTTAAAAGATCAGGAACTACCCACCCACTCTGTTGAGAAATGTTTTGCGGATTATAACTTTTCAAATCTAAATTCGGCAGATCGATTGAATACAATTTACCCATTCCATTTCGATGCATGGCATTTAAAATTGTCCACGATGAAACACCATGAGCGACACCGGTTTCAATCATGATTTCCGGCTTAGCGCATCTTACAATGAAGTACAAAAACTTTCCAAATAAATGGACAGGCTTATTGCCCGGCAAGGATACTCCTGGTAAAGAATTCATAGGTACAAATTCGCCATTGCGAATTTCTTCGAGATATTTCTTCGCCTCAATGCTATTGTATTTTTTTCCCAGCAATGTTTTAGCTGCACGAACTATGATGGCTTCATGCAATCCTTGCTTTTGCCCTCTTACAAATTTTAATATTGCAAAAGGGTGTGTTAGAAAGGTTGTTTTTGTATACTGAATAATCATATTTAGGTATAGTGTTTATATACTACTCTGAACTTTAATTTCTTTATTCACTCTATCTTCTGCAACATAAATAAAGATAAGCATATTCATGACATTAGTGATCAACAAAGCAAGCGCCATACCTGCATTGTGCATAGTAGGAATCAGAAGATATGCTATTGCTGACCCGAAAATTATTGTTGCAATGTAAACTTTAATTCTAATTTTTACTATGCCCAAACTTTGCACCAAAGGCAGGGTCCAGAAGGTTGTTGCTCCCAGTACTGCACCAATTACAAAGTAGAAAAAGGCTTGTGTTGCCGGTAAATATTCAACTCCATAGACAGTTTTAATAATCCATTCGTTCAGAAAAAAAGTAGCGACTATAAAAATGAGACCGGGGATCATTGCAATTGAAGTAATACGAACCAACATGTTTTTCATTTCGGTGTACTTCTTTTTCGCTAATAATAATGATAACTGCGGGTAAATAGATTGCACTAACGGGTCCGACAAGGTTAAAACCGAATAGGCAAGTTTTTTAGCGACTGAATAGAATCCAACTTGCTGGGGAGACGTCAGAATTCCAAGTAACAAAATATCTCCCTGGCTTATAACTGTCTTTAAAGAATTTCCGATAGAGTTTCCAAAAATAAAATCCAGAATGGTCTTTCGTTCATTACGTATTAAATTCATCGGAGCGCTGAGATGCGGTAATAATTCTTGCTTTAATTCATAATAAGCAAGGAGGTTGCAAATAAAACCGTTCAAGAACCTTGTGATTATTATTGCAACAAAAAAAACATTGAGGTCTTTCGGATAAACAATTACAGCAATTGCAATAGCAACTGTTTCCACCACATCCATTATCATCTGAATGACAGAACTCATGCGAAACTTATAATGCAAACGCAACATTGCTCTACTGATAGAATTCACATAGGTAATACTTGCTGCCACAGCATAGGAAATAATAAACCATTCTAAATCCGGTTTATCAATAAATGTACTGTAAGAAATAAAACTCAGTACGCCAATCACAACAATTGAAACCAAAGCCATTACGAACGACACCAAAAGACCTGACTTTACAAAGGCCATTAACTTGTCGTTTTTATTCTCTGTATGATAAACAGCTCCAAATTTTATTAATGCTGTACCTACATTCAAATTCAGAAACTCCTGAATCAATCCGACAAAAGCTACAACGATAGCATACGTCCCATAAATGCCCGGACCAAGACCACGAGCAATGATCACAGAGCGAAGAAATGCTAAACCGGTGCTAAAAAAATTGGAAAAGAAAACCCAGCTACTGTTTTTAAACAGTAGCTTGCTTTGTATATCGAGTTTTCCTTTGAACATTCTTTTTTTGGTGAGTAGTGAATGGTGAGTAGTAAGTGGATCGTAATTCGATATTCGAGGTGCTCAATCAAAATCAGAAATCACTATTCGCTATCCATCATTCATCATTTTTCATTCATCATTCATCATTCATCAACCTTACTACCTGTATTCTCTTAATATAACTCTTCGTCTGTCCTTCATACTTCCAATCGGCTGAATAAAATTCAGGAGAAGGAACGCGATTTCCGACGAAGTAATTTGCTGATATCTCATCGACTACTTTTCCATGTTGATGCAAATACACAAACATAGAATCAGTCCATGGTCGTCCGCGGTCCAGAAGAGCGCGTCCAACAAAAGCATCATCGAGGATTACATATTTTACTTTTAAAACAAGAACAGCTTCTTCAAACGATTGCTCTGCACGACCTCCATACGGATTAAACCATGAATTAGAATAAAACGGCTGATCTTTGAATGGATTGTAATAAAGAGCCAAACCAAGCACGGCAGATTTATCTGTAATTTTTTCTTTGACATGTTCAGTAATACGATTGTATTCCTTTGCCATTTTTACGTCACGCCCTAATCCGATGGCATTACTTAAAAAAACCAGCAATAACAACGTTGTTAATACCGGTCCGAGGTTCTTTGAAGGAACTTTAAGCTCTGCTCTTTGAGAGTAAAACATGGTAAGCACAATGGCAATAAACGGAGCCACAATCACATTAAAACTGCCAAAACTTCCGGAGAGCAAATAGAGCATTAGCAGAGTAAAGAAAATTGAGATGCTGATTAAAACAAGACCAGAATTCTCTTTAATAATTTCTATTTTTTTTCGAATCTGAGCAACGATAAGTATAAATGCAGATACAAATATCAGAAACGAAATGGGCCGTGAAAGAAAGTTGGCGACAAAAAATTTATTGTAGAATGCATAAGGTATTGATATTACATACTTCCAACCTTTTAAAATGACAGGAGGACCTTGATACTGAAAGTAATTTCCGCCACCGGCAGCGACTGCAAATTCTTTCATCTCATTCATAATATAGAGAAAGCAAAACGCTCCTGCTATTAATCCGACTCCAAACAAAATTGTTTGCAGCGAAAAAATACTTCTCCAACGGGGTATCAAGTACACCAATCCCAAAACTCCCGGAATAACAATTGCAGAAGGGTGAATCAAAAGAGATGGGAACCACGCAATAAGACCTAACAAGAGTAGTGATACTTTTCGTTTTGTTTCGTTTTCAATTCTCATTACATTATTAAAAACAAAAACGCCCATCATCAAACATGCGCTGATCATGATCTCCGATCTTTCGCGATGAATTTGATTAAAAAAATCGGGGATTGCAATTAAAATAGCGACAGCCAATAGCGCATACCATTTATTCAATTTCAACTGGCGGGCTACAAGAAAGGTGAACAAACAAGCCAACAGGCTCCAGAGAAACATTCCATATCTCATTGCTAAGAGTTCGCTGACCGGGAGAAGGTACATCATAGAAACGAATGTTCCTGTTTTCACAGAAAGTATGCACCAGCTTTTCCAACCCATATTTCCTATTGAAGAATAGAAGGGCGCCACACTTTCCGGCAAAAGAGGTTCACCGGGTTTGTGCATTGTTTTCATATAATAAGCACGTGATGTTTCCCACAATTCATCTGCATTTACGACAGGAAGTTGCGGAAAGAAAAATCCATACACACAGAAGATAAGCAGTACTAATACGATTGAATTCTTAACTGTTCTATTCATTCGATTAGGCATTACCGTTATAAAACTTCTTAATTACTTTCACTACGTGCATAATATCCTTTTCTTTTAGATCATAGTACATCGGCAAGCGGATCAAGCAATCTGAGAAATGGTCGGAATTCGGCAGTTCTTCTCCGAAATATTTATCCTGATAAAAAGTGCTTTTGTGTAACGACAAATAATGAAACACTGCATAAATTTCTTCTTGTCTGAGCAATGAAATCAGCCGTTGTCGTTCATCCGGAGTATTGCAAACGATATAATAAATGTGAGCATTATTTGTTGCATAAGAAGGAATGTGCGGTGTTTTGAAATATCCTTTTGCTGCAAGCGGTTTCAAATTGTCATGATATGTTTCCCAGCTAAACTTTCGCTTAGCTTGAATTTTATTCATGTTTTCCAGTTGAGCAAATAAAAATGCTGCAATAATTTCTGAAGGCAAAAAAGATGAGCCAATGTCGACCCAACCGTATTTATCAATTTCTCCACGGAAAAAAGCAGAGCGATTGGTTCCCTTTTCGCGAATAACCTCAGCACGCTGAATAAAAGTCGGATCATTCATAACGATCATTCCGCCTTCACCTGCAATAATATTTTTCGTTTCGTGAAAAGAAAAAGCTGAAAGCTGACCGATGCTTCCTAGAGGGCGGCCTTTGTAATACGCATCAATACTTTGTGCAGCATCTTCCACAACATACAAATTATGTCGGTTTGCTATATCCATGATTGCGTCCATATCACAAGCGATACCTGCATAATGAACGGGAACAATAGCTTTTGTTTTCGGTGTAATCAGCGACTCAATTTTGGTGACGTCTATATTCGGACTTTCAGGAGAGCTGTCTGCAAAAATAATTTTTGCGCCACGGAGAACGAAAGCATTTACGGTAGAGACAAAGGTATAACTTGGAGCAATAATTTCATCCCCTGGTTCTGTCCTCAACAATATTGCCGCCATTTCAAGTGCATCAGTACATGACGAGGTCAACAACACTTTTTTAAAACCGTATTTCGATTCAAAGAACTCGTGGCAGCGTTTCGTAAAAATTCCGTCACCGGAAATTTTTCCCGACTCTACAGCATCTTTGATATATGTCGTTTCTTTTCCTGTGAGAAAAGGTTTATTGAAAGGAATCATCGGTTGGTATGTCAAACTTTGGTATTAAAACTGTCGTCATTATAACGACCTGTTGCAACAGCAGAATACACTCCGCCGTTCTCAATATTTTTCTTAATCAATGCGCCTCCGCCAACAATGCATTTTTCACCGACTACTACATTGTCTCGAATGGTAGCGTTGATTCCTATAAATGAATTGGCACCGATGACTGAGCACCCGGAAATACAAACACCGGGAGCCAGAAAGCAATGATCTTTTACTTCCGAATGATGAGCAACTATCGACCCTGACCATAGCACACAATTATTGCCCACTTTTGCAAATGGCTCAACAACGCATCGCGGAAAAATAAAAGTATTTTCACCAATGGCATCACTATCCCAAACACTGGCATCGGGACTAATATATTTTACAAAGGAATAACCTTTTGCTTTGGCTGAAAGATAAAGTCTTTCACGAACGGTATTTACGTTATTAGGTCCAACTGCAATGAGTAAAATTGTTTCTTCAGGAGGAGCTTTAAATTCCAGTTGTTCGAAAGGAATATTTGGCAGACCTTCAATTTTGTCAAAACGGATGTAACTTTGCTCTTCTGAAAAAGCGATAATGTGATATTTCCCCTCTTTTTTCAAAAAGTGGAATGCAACCAAAGCATAATTTCCGGTGCCAACAATAATTAGATTCTTCATTCAATTTTTCATGTTTAGCGGGCATCGTATCTCTTTCTTACGACTACCGTAGGGCGGTGTTTCGTTTCCATATAGATTTTCGAGAGATAAATACCCAATAATCCAATACAGAGAATTATCAAGCCACTTAAAAACCAAATAGAGACGATCAATGAAGGCCATCCACTAAGCATTTTTTGAACAAAAAAGTGCCGAAATAACAGGACGATTATAAAAGAAAAAGAAACAAAACTAATTAGTGCTCCGAAGTAGAAAACGTAAATTAGTGGCTTGTTGCTTGTGCTTGTAATTGCATTGACCATCAATGCCACCTTTTTGCTTAACGTATATGTTGAAGAACCTTTGTCCTTTTTATTGACATAAACAGGAACCTGCGTAAACCCAACTTCCATAAATGTGGCACCAAGAAAGAATTCTTTTTCATCGTATTTTATCAATTCCTCAACGTATGATTTTGTCATCAAACGAGTCATGATAATATTCTCCGGGATTGGACGATCTGCAAAATGATTAAATACTTTATAAAACAACTTTCCAAACAATTGTTCGCGCCATTTTCCTTTCCGAGAATTCTGAATTCCGAAAACAACATCACATGAAGTTTCCTCCATTTTTTTATGAAACTCAGTAAACAATTCAGGTTCTTCTTCCAGATCGCAATCAATTAAAAAAACTAAATCGCCTTTTGCTTCCCGTAAACCTGCCATTATCGCTTTATGGTGACCGAAATTTCTTGAAAGCTCAACGACTGAAACATTGGGAAATTCATCACGCAATTGTAATGCTACAGCCAGCGAGTTATCAGGCGAGCCATCATTCACAAAAATAAATTCGTAGTGCTCATTACATTGCTCAACGGCTTTTAGAACCCGAGCATAAAACTCCGGCAAGTACTTTGCCGAATAATACATTGTGGTAACAACACTAATTTTTTTCATTTCATAAATTTCTTTGCGTCCGGTCCGGTATTTAAAACAAGATCCAGAACACTTACAGCATGAACAAATGGAGGGAATAATTGAGTATATTCAGGATAACCTGAGTAATCCATCCAATTAATTTCTATTCCTGCTTCCTTAAAAAGATCTTCACGGATATAATCTTTGGCTGATGGGCCGCTCAAATAATGTGTTCCGCCTGCCTGAAGAATGAGATCGATCAACCTTTCGTTTTTCCCTTCGATCAACTTATAATCGGCTGATGAGGTCAAAACAGTACTTATACCTAAAAAGGAGTTAATAAGTTCGATGGCTGAGCGATTGATTTCGCTTAACAAAAGAGAACGTGTTTCCTTATAAAACTTTTCCAGTTGATCTTTGTAATTATTGTAATACGGCGCTTTGCAATAATTTAAAGAAATAGATTTCCAATGTTTGTCTGCCCAATTATCCTGAGAGATTTTAGTTTCACAAATCTTTTGGGCGAGATTATCTTGTCGCACCGGAATGGTCAACCATTGTGGGCCGCTCTGTGTCTTGATTTTATTGCGATTTCGCCAATCGTTTTTAGTGTATTGAACATCATCATAAAAAATAAATTCATCGACCTGATTAATGATGTCGAAATAACCTTTCCAGGGAATATAATTGGATTGAAGAATAGCGATTTTTTTCACAACAATTATTTTCCTCCTAGGTTCGCTTCAATAACGAAGAACACTGAAATAAAATAGTTCTATTTTTTCTTTTTACGACTGAATAAATTTGATGATTTTGGTTTGTCATCCTCAATCACATCTTCGTAATAACTGGCATTTGCTTTTGAACCGTAACCATAGCCGTAACCATAACCGTAGCCATAACCATAACCATAAGCAACAGAATTTTTAGCAACAGCGTTAAGGATAATTGCAACATTTTTTACGCGACCTTCCTGATGCAATTTATTCAATGCATCCAAATGCATTCTTCGGGTATAATTTTGACGAACAATATAAATTAAAGTTTGAGCGTATTTTGCAAGTATGAGCGGGTCAGAAATTAGCCCTAAAGGAGGAGAATCTAAGATAATATACTCGTAATTTTGTTTAAGATAACTGAATAATTCGTCAATCTTTTCAGTCAATAAAAGTTCTGACGGATTTGGCGGCTTAGGGCCTGTTAATATAATATCTAAGTTTGCTATTCCTGAAGTTTGGATAATCTGCTTTTCTGTGCTAGAGCCAATTAAAAAATTCGTTACTCCTAATTCACCTTTAAGACCAAGGTGACTCATTGACTTTGGTTTTCGTAAATCGAAGCCGACAAGAACGGTTTTCTTTCCACTAAGCGCAAAAATTGCTGCGAGGTTCAATGAACAAAAACTCTTTCCTTCACCTGAAATTGAACTAGTAACAAGAAAAATCTTTGCTTCGTCATTTTTACGAATAAAGAATTGAAGATTCGTTCGGATAGATCTAAATGCTTCAGCAATAAATGACTTTGTGTTTTCCTGAATCACGAAATCACTTGCCGACTCGCTCATTCCAACCATACCAATAACCGGAAGTTTGGTCAGCTTTTCGATTTCTGAACGATCCATGATTTTATCATTCAGAATATTCTTAAGATAAACGAAAGCAATCGGCAGAAGTAATCCAAGAAACAAAGAGATAAGGTAAATTTCAGATTTAACAGGTCGGATCGGTTTGAAAGAAGCAGTTGCTCTGTCGATTGGCCGATTGTCTGATGTTGTTCCTGCTAAGACAATAGATGTTTCCGCACGTTTTTGCATCAGATAAGTATACAAATTCGCTTTCACTTCCATTTGACGTTTGATGTTGACCATCACTCGATCTGTTCCCGGAAGAGTTGCAATATGACCTTCTACCCTATTTAATTGTGAAGCTGCCTCCACTTTTGAAGCTGTTAAACCGGCAGTAATACTTTTAATGTTCTCAATAAGGTCGTTCTTTGTATTTTGAATTGCGAGATTCAACTCCTGAATACGTGGATTTTCTTCCGTTGCTCCACCGCGTAATAATTCACGTTGACCTTCTAAATCGTTTAGCTGATTGATGAGTTTTAATAATAAGGCGTCATCAATTCCAATTGATGCAGGCGACATTCCACTGATGTTTTTATCATCCTGAACATACGTTTGCAGATACTGTAGAAAACTTAATTTCA
>CAYHCU010000026.1:0-18627 GCA_964355035.1 uncultured Flavobacteriales bacterium
GCATTGGCAGAAACTTTTACCAAATTCAATATTCCTTATCTCAATAAGAAAGGCTCGCAAGGATTGTATTATCCGGATTTTGTTGCAGAGCAAGAATTGAAAAAGGGAAAAGCAATTAATTGGATTATTGAAACCAAAGGTTTTGAGGATGAAAACGTACAATACAAAGACGCAGAAACCGAAAATTGGTGCAAGGTTGCGACAAAGAACACAAACATTGAATGGAGATTCTTAAAAGTGCCGGACAAGTTTTTCAAAGGCCTTAAAGTAATACCGAAGACATTTGCAGAATTGAAAGAGAAACTAGAAAACTTCAATAAGGAAATTGTGAAAGAGAAATTGTTTTAACTCAAGTTTGTAACAGACAATATTGATTTTAAGACAAATTTTGTGAAATGAATATTTGAAGCAGTAGTATTTTTGGAGAGGTGTTAGTGTTTATAGGCGTGGTTTTGAATAAAATTAAATACTTGATATTTGTAGATCTGTCTTGAGGGAATTAAATTTGATTGCGAAAGGGTTTAATAATGCACGAGGATTTTCGCTTAACGCCCAGCGTGTTTGGTGTTGGAGGCTTGGTTGAAAATTAATATTAAAAAAAGTAAAATAAACATAAACGATAAGTTTGCTATCGATGAATTGTTTTATTGCATTTGGAAACACAAGCGAAGTAAAGATTTTTTAATTAATAAAATGAACAATATCGCCCTCTTCTAATTGGTAATTCTTATTCTTGATTTTTGACATATCTAAATTCATTTTTAAATTTGTATCCTCTTCTGCTTTTTCAAGATAAAATTTTACTTCCATACCAAATAGTGTATTGTCCTTTTGTTTTTTCACTACATATTTTTCTATGGGAGAATAAAACTCTATATTTTCAGGCAAATTATTTTGAGCATATTCCTCAAGTTCTTCTTCCGACAAAAGTGAATAACCGTAACTCTCTAACGATTTTCTAATGTCTTCATTATTGATAATATCCTCTATACTGATGGGCAATTGCTCAGGAGTCCTTTCGATTTTCAACCATTTCGATTTTTTAAAATTCCAGGTTATACAATCAAGACTATAGTAAAACGGTTTTTTTAATTGTCCTAACATGTTTTTGAGAATTTCAGCTGTGAGACAATTTCTGAAACGTAAGGTATAAAGAAAACGAAGTTCTTCTTGATCGGCAAGGGTCAATTGTGATGCGTCATCCGGGTTGTAAGATAGAAATCCTTCAATATATAATATCCTTGCTTTATATTTAAGCATTCCATGCAACTCAATTTCGTCCCATGTTTTTTTCTCACCAGCAAGAGTATTATTGTAACAAGGATTCAATGAGTCACCAATTATTGCTTCTTCTACAATATTAGAAAATGCTTTTTCGATATCTTTAAGCTTTGTGTTTTCATCACCAATAATTTTAAAAAAGTTTGCACCAAGATGATTTCCAAGTGCATTAATCTGTACAGTATTGAAATTATTTGAATCACCATATTGAACTAAAATAAAATTCAGTAAATTTTTGTAATCAATATTTAACGAAGATAAATTTTCGATTGAACCTTGGCAGTTTTCAAAACCATCAGTTATAATAAATATAGTTTTTTCCGTGGCATTGGATGATTGACAGGAAATTATTGCATCAGCTATCGCCTTATATAATGGCGTTTCTCCTTGAGGCTTGGGTAGGTTGTCGATGAAGAATTCTAATTTGTCTTTGTCACTCGGTAATTCTTTACCTTGATTAGTATTTTCATCACAATTCGGTGCAAGAATTCGGAAAACAATTTTATATCCCGCTCCAATAAGTTGAGGTATAATCTGTTTTTTAAATATATTTTTAGCTACTTCTGATCTTGTTGAGTTAGCCAGCAAATTAGCCATGCTACCACTATTGTCAAATACAATTTCAATATGTTTCATGTAGGATTATTTTTTAATGTAAAATTTCGGAAATTTGTTTTAGGTACAAGTATACAAAGTAATCATTTATTCCGAACGGAATTTTTTCTTAATTATTCAAAATGTTCAGGTAGGGAAGATTATGAATGTCTTTTTTGTGCATGGAGATTTTCTATTAACATTCTAACTCATATTAGTAGCACCTGCAATTCCGGCTATACTATATCACCTGCCCACCACTTGAATTACCAACCCGCCAATTTCCCACTACGAAATTTCCCAGTTTAAAAACTCTCCAATTTCCATAAAGTTTAAAATTCGTTCAAAATTCTCCTTTTCTGCTAGCTGCAAAATCATTTCCACCCAGCGATACACTTTGTCGCCCTCTCACCCTACCTTTACCAAAAGAACCCAAATTTCCACCAACCATGCAATCAAACCTACGCAGTTTTAGTGACCTTCAGTCAAATTCATGCGAGATGGAGAGAACGACTTCTAAGTTCAAAATGTCCTGGTCAGTTGGTAGTGAAACGCCTAGTCAGTTGCCGCTGAAACAGGGTGGTCAGTTCAGAGTGAAATAGGGTGGTCAGTTGGGTGTGAAATACTCAATCATTCAATTGATCAAGCCATAAAGCGTGATGAGCAATTTCGATTGCTAATTTTTCTCTTATTTGTTCGATTGTCATAAAACTATTTTTTTACACTAATTATTGTTCTCTGTTTTCAAATATATCTGATATAAGCTATCACAATCTTTTATACTCCCGGTTGGATGTTGCACTTGCTGATAAATGTCTTCATGTTTTTAAATATTAAATTCCTACTAAATCAAATCCATATTTTTGATAACTGATTAATTCTTTGCTAGCGTGCAATTCAATCCAACTTTTTTCTTTATGACTGATGTCAACTAAATCCCAGGAACTTGTATCTTTAAATTTGTCAACAATTCTCGTCAAAGTATTTAATTCCGTTTGCGTAAAAATACTATTATCAAATTCGTGAATAGGTTCAAAAAGCTGCTTCGCACTTCCGTCATTCAATCTTATAAATTTGGTTTCTATTATTCCTTCTTCTTCACACATGTTATACAAAATATCATAGTTTGATGGAACTGGTCCATAAGTTATGGCTCTGTATGTTATGCCTGAAATAGAATAACCATTTTGACAATAATTTAAAAAATCTGCATAATAAAACATCTTATTGATTTTTACCTTATCTGCAAATTCCTTCTTCGTGTTGTTTAGAAAATACAATACAATGTTTTTTATTTTTTCTGTGTTAGGTCTTTTGAATCCTGTAAATTCATTTGCTTCCTGATGCTGATTAATAATTAATTCAAAATAATCAGATTTAGTTTCATCATTTATTAATTCTGAAATCCGGTTAACTAATTCAGCTCTTTCATTGTGTTTCAATCCTGTTCCATTATTTTCTAAAAGTGCTTTAAAGTTTATTGGATTTTCTGCAAGCATTAAAAATTTTGCATTTGCAGCGGAAGGAATTTCGCCATCTTCATAATTACGATATGTATTGATTCCAAAACCAAGTATCTCGGACATCTTAGATGCCGATAAATTATATTTTTCTCTTATGCCCACAATCTCTTCTGGAAAAGGTATGTGATGCTTCGCTCGGTATTGATTATATACTTGCGTTGCATTTAATTCATCAATTCCGGTTGTTGTGAATTCCTCACCACAGTTTTCACATTTATAAAAATGTTCGACTATGATAAAATCTTCCTTCCTGAATTGCCTTTCCCTGATCTCTTTTTTCAGGCTGGCTTTTCCGTTACAAATAACACATTTCATAGTTCTAATTTTTTTTGAAAGGATAAATCATTGGATGTTCAGCGATGTGAAAAGACATACAAAGTACAGGATTGTTTTCAGTACCCTTTGACAACTTTATATACACCTCTTTCTTTTTTACCTGCAATCCAAAAACCCAATAAGGAGATGCGCCTGGTTTGTAGTTATCTTTGTTTGGACCTTCACTGTAATCTTCTGATTTAAGACTATCGATATATTTTTCTCTTTCTGCTGGAGTTATTTCTAAGTCCAGGCATCCCTGTAGGTTTTTATCTCTCCCTAAAAACACAATACTGAAGAACCTTTTCTTTTCCTTAAACTCCCGTAGGAAATTTTCTGCTTCTTCCTGGGTAGTTGCCATTACAACGTTTATTGACAAAAATTGTTATCTTAAAATTCACTTTAAAGTTGCATTATTGACTTATTGTCATCAAATATACAACTGTAAAGTGAAGAAATCAAGTATTTTAATAAATTTTTAGTTTGTTGTATTGAGGATTTTACGTGAAATTGCTTACACAAGCCCCGCCCGCGCATACATACCAAGCCATCTTAGGTCAATAACTTACCACTTCTTAAGCAATCCATTCCAATAAAAGCATACCGCTTGTAAAGACGAATTCATGGGTCAACGGGAGCCTTTAACACCTGCCATTCCGGCAATATTATACAACCTTCCCGCCACTCTAATTACCATATCACCAATTTTTCACTGCGAAATTCTCAGGTTTTGAAGCTCATATTTTTCTAAAAAGCATTAATTTTGCTCAAATATAAGCTTTTCTACTAGTCAAATAATTTTTCTATACAGCGACATACTTTGTCGCCCTCTCTCCCTACCTTTACCAAAAGAACCCAAATCTCCACCAACGATGCAATCAAACCTACGCACTTTCGGCGACCTTCAGTCAAATTCATATGAGATGGAGAGAACGACTTCTAAGTTGACTCTTGAAAAAGTATTTGCGGATCGGGGCATAGATTACTTGAATGAGCATACATTATTTCTGGCACACTTTAATGCTATTCCGAATTGCACGAATGAAATACGGATCGACTGCAGGAAAGCGAATAAATGGTTTAGCGAAAATTATAAAGGGGAGATTAAGGACTTTCATTTTAATGAACGCTTTTATGGTAATGGCAATAATGTTGAACTTGATGATGTATTTTATTTTTTATACGAAGACTTGTTGGTGAATTTTGATATCAACCAATCTGTTGTTCGGTTTTTATTTCGCAAGACGAATGTTTTGAAAGTTGAAAAAGTAATTGAAGACATAAGAAAATTCAGAAAACGAAAAGGAAGGAGATCGCCGATGATTTCACTTCTGGTCAACTCTCATACTGGTATCGAATTAAAATCAATGCTAATTTCAAAACCGAAATTAAATATTGAGGATAATTATAACGATGATTTTAAAGTCGTCCACCAAACAATTATTAAAAGACTGGCGAAAAAAAATGATAAAGGCCTGGTCTTGTTGCATGGAAAACCCGGCACCGGCAAGACGTCGTATATTCGTTACCTTATTTCAATATTGAAGAAGGAAATTATCTTTCTGCCACCGAATATGGCGGGAGTAATTACCAATCCCAACTTGATTGCTATGTTAATCAATAACCCGAATTCAATTTTTGTAATTGAAGATGCAGAGAACATTATTGTTGATCGTGAAAATGATGGCAACTCTCCTGTGTCTGCTTTGTTAAATATTTCAGACGGTCTGCTTTCGGATTGCCTGAATGTACAGATCATCTGTTCTTTCAACACTCCGCTTTCGAAAGTTGATAGTGCATTGCTAAGAAAAGGGAGACTGATCGCGAAATATGAGTTTAATGAATTGCAGGTAGAGAAAGCTCAAAGTCTGTCTGATAAGCTTGGTTTCAAAACTACCTTCAATTCGCCGATGGCGCTAACGGGTATTTATAATCAGGAGGAGAAGGATTTTGTGGGAGAGAAAAGCAAAATTCCGATTGGGTTTAAGATGGTGAGTAGTGAGTGGTAAATGGTGTGTGCATTAAGTTGTCAGCGCAAATCATCATGATGCGCTGAGTGATGCAATGACGAGTGCAGAGTTATTTATAATATATTTGAAAAAAAACACTAAAAGAATCATAAATGAACATTCAAAACTTCCTTGAGACAATTGATATTATTAATAAAAAATATCAAAGCAAACCTAGAATACCTGGCGAGAACTATAATATTTTCCAAATCCTAAAAGTAGAATCTCAAGAAGTGAAGCTGCACTCTGCCTTTTTGGCTAATTTATTGGATTCTAAAGGAAGTCATGGTCAAGGAAATTCTTTCTTTAAAATCTTTGTTCGGGAATTTAATATTACAGGTTTTGAAGACTTAGGAATTGCTGATGTCAACGTCAATGTGGAAGAAAATATTGGGGAAATAAATGACGAAGACTCTACAGGAGGTCGAATTGATATTGTAATTAAATCCAAAAACAGGAAGATAATTGTAATTGAAAACAAAATTTATGCAAAAGATCAAAAAATGCAATTAGTTCGATATCACAATAAATATCCGAATGCACATTTACTATATTTAACATTAGACGGGTCGTCTCCTAGTAAAATAAGTATTGAGAAAAATCAAGGAGAGTCTCTCGTTTTAGACAAAGATTATTATTGCATTTCGTACGAAAAAAATATTTTAGAGTGGTTGAAAAAATGTCAACTAGAAATCCAATCACCATCTTTAGTTCACACAACCATATCGCAATATATTAATTTAATAAAGTACTTAACAAACCAAACCATGGAAGAAAAAGAGAAACAAGAAATTGTATCGATGCTTATTAGTAATCCCGGATATATGAATACAATAAAAAGTTTATTTGAAAATGATATATGGTATGAAACCCGAAAGAATATCATGTTAAAATTAAAGGAGCAGCTACTAGGGAATACCGGGATAGCGAGTGAATTGGGATTAAAAGAAAAACATGAGGGAGAAAACTTTGGGAAAAAGGAGTATGGCTTTTGGTTTTATAGAGAAGATTGGAAATATTGCATCTATTTTTATTTCGAAGATGAATTTGAAACTATTAACTATGGAATAGACGTTGTTGATGCAAATAAATATAAACGAGATCCGTCAGAAAAAATAAAGTTCGAAACAAGACTTATTGATTTTGGAGAAAAGAAAAATGATGATATATGGATTTGGAAATCGAAGTTTGAAGAGTATGAGAATACTTCATGGTTTGATTTGATATCAACTGGAAGATCGCTATTTAAAAACAAGACTGAGGAGATTTTACGAAAAGTCGAAGATTTAATGATCGATAGAAATTTCATTCAATGATGATATTATTGAAAATCAGGATTCATTTATATCTATAATTTAGAACAATTCCTATGTCAAAACGAGGCTACATCTCCCGCTACTTGCTTATCATAAAAAAGTTGAAAGCAAAACCCTATTCTACTTTTGAAGAGCTGAAAAGTTATCTTGAAAATCAGTTTGATTTTATAAAAGCGCGTGACGAGGGACTTAATGTTGGATTCAGTCTACGGACATTTCAAAGGGACGTTGCTGAAATATCAAAAAACTTTGGAATAGATATAGAATATTCAAAAGAAAAAAAGGGTTATGTAATCATTAACAGTGATTTTGAGAATATGAATTTTCGGCGCATGATGGAAGCATTTGACTTGTTTAACTCGTTAAATCTAGCGCACGACCATGCACAATATATTCATCTGGAAAAGAGAAGACTGGAGGGGACGGAGAATATTTATGGATTGTTGCATGCTATCAAGAACAAATTGCGAGTAAAGTTTTCGTACCAAAAATATTGGGAAGATGTTATTACTTATAGGGAGCTAGATCCTTATGGTTTAAAAGAATTCAAGCAACGTTGGTATGTCTTGGGAAAAGATAAAGTTGGAGAGATTAAAACGTTTGGTCTTGACCGAATAGCAGATTTTGATTTCACGAAAGAAAGATTTGAACTTCCGAAGGACTATAATATCGAAGAAAGTTTTCAATATTCTTTTGGAATTACCGGGTCTCGAGGTAAAAAACCGGAGGATATTACTTTGTCATTTGATTATGTTCAAGGGCAATATATTAAGTCATTAAAGTTACATTCAGATCAAAAGATTTTGTTTGAAGATAGTAATGAGGTCAGAGTAAAATTAAAATTATTTGTTACGCATGATTTGATAATGGAACTGCTTTCTTATGGCGATAGAATGATGGTTTTACAACCTGAGTCATTGGCGAATTTAATTAGGGAGGAGCATCGGAAAGCGTTTGAACAATATTAATCACTAATTATATTCTATGGCTAAGAAAATGACACCCGGGGAAATGCAAGCTGCGAAAGAAGCAGGAAAGTTCTTTGGCAAGTATTTTGGAATTCCACTACTGATAGTCGTAATTCTATTTGTTATTGGAACGTATATGGAACCTCAAGAAGCGCCTCCGAATCCTCCTTTTGTTTATGTAGCAGATACATCGCATCCGTGGGATACAGTTCCGTTTACTAAATATGTTCCTGAAAAAAAAACAGAGCTGCAAATCTTAGAAGAAATCAATGAGCAGATGTTTAACGCGAAGAGATAGCAGTGAAATATTTTTTTGCGAAAACAGAATTGAAGTTTCATATGAAACGAGCTTTTTTCCTGTGCAGCTTTTTAAAAGAGGGAAATATGAATTTGTTGATCCCGCATTTGAATTGTGGTTTAATAAGCAGTTTTTCAATATTTCGTTTTTTTTAGAATCAAAATTAGTAAATGAAAGTAACAAGACATTTTATATTCGGCATTTAAAAATTGCAAAATCAGGAAGAGAAAAGTATATTTGGTTCATGAAAGAGGATATTAAAAACATAGATTTGGTAGAAATCGAGCTAAGAATGTTTGTTGATTCTTTGAGGCCACCTGAAGATATTCGGCATAAGGTAGACGTTGGTTATACCTATAAAAATTCAGTTTTTGAATTGTTCGAGATCCGGCCAATGTACGGCAAGCCGGAGAAAATAATACGGCCTGCCGTTGCAAAGGCACGGTACATCAAGTCACAACAAGTATGGAAGTTGTACTGGATGCGGGCCAGTTTAAAATGGGAATTATATGAAGAAAGAGGTGCGACTCATAAAAAGCTTTCTACTGTTCTTGATATGATTCGGATAGATAAGTTTGGAGCTTTTTTGGGATAAAAAACAGGTAAAGTTTATTTTTCAATAATTAAGTAATTAAATAATAGTTAAACACACAATAGCCGGTATATGAACATTACGGACCAAGATTTGGACGAAACACGCAGAGTAAAAAGGATCATTGACAGAATGGAGGTTATTGATGCAAATTATGTCAATTCGGAAATGGAAATAATTTTCAAGAAACAGCCTTTTTTTATTTCATTGATAATGGGGTATCAGTTGGATTCTAGTCCTGCAGAATTGGAGGAGTTAATGAAAGTTATTCTAATAATTTGGGAATATTTCAAGACTGATCAGAAATTTGAATATAAAAAAGTGACTCAAGAGCAATTTGAAAAAATGCAAGAAAGAAATATTGAATTGTTAAAATATATTGAAGGTGAAAATAGCATAAAGGAAAAGGATCTTGTCATGGAATATGACGTAAGCCATATAAAGTCAAAAGGACTATTAACCGGAATCCATTTTTGCTTAAATACAAAAAGTGGATTTAAAGGAATAAGTCCTGTGAGACGCGGAATGCTTTTGATAGGCATGAAGGCATTGATTGAGTGTATGGAGGAAAATAAAATATATCGGTAGTCTTCAAATTATTTTACATCAGTAATTATATTTAATACGATGACAACAAAAAGAATTTCGCAAATGTGGAACGGCTACTGCCCGGAAAGTCAGCTAAAGGGAAAGCAAGTTCGTATGCGCTTAAATCAATGGGATTTTTATGAGAGTGAAGAAACGAAGCTGCAAATTTGTGTACTAAGAGGCGTGCAAGCCATTATTCTGAATTTCCGTGGAGAAGGCAAATTCCGTTCAACACCAAATTATGCCGATGATATTGAAAGCGGAGAAATACTTAGTCCGCAGAATACCGAAAGACCTCCTTTTAATGATCCGACCGCTGTTTTTGAAAGTAGTGAGGAAATTGAAAAATATATCGAAACAATAAAGTAAAAGGCAGTAGTTTGGAATATAATACCAATTTATTTACCGAAACTAATTTAAAGGCCGCAGGAAACAAGTCAAAAGAGTATCTTGAGCAATCTAAAAGACAATTGGAAACTCATTGGCAACAGACCAAAAAATTCACATCAACATCATCGGCACCGGCTACGAATTAAATTGTGCTGAGGTTCTGAATGAGCATGAACTTTCTGCAACAAAAATAGCGAAATCATTTTTGGAAGGAGCGGAGGATAAGACGGAGTCTCATGCAACGCTTGCTTCAGAATATTTTGAAAAACTAAAATCGTATCGCGGTGCAAATGTTTTAGATCCGGGGCAGATTGAATTTTGGAAGGACAGGAAAAGATTGAAGACATATAAGTTTCATGAAATAATTCAGTCGGCAGTTTTATTTCCGATTTTGAATATTAATGAAGTGAAATTTTCACCTATTGAAAGTGACAGAAAAGCAATAATATTCGGTTATCAGGAAAAAGGTCACCTTGCAAAGTACACCATTCAGGTAAAACATTTTTTGATAGATGCATTGCAATTTCAAGTAATAGAGATTCCAATGTTTCCTTCAAAATTAAAAGTTCTTTACAAATTAATTTATGATGGTCGGGAACTGAGATCACTGAAAGAAGACACTGTTGTTACGGGAACTGTTTTGAGAATGGTTTAAGGGGCAGACTGTTGCTTTGAATGTAGATTTGCTAAACCCCCAAACGATTTAAGATAGTGGTGCAGCTTTTCCGCGCCATTCTTCCGATCAAAAAAATTGCTTCCGCTTAGGTAGGTCAGGATGACGCTTGAATGCGAAAGTTCTTCAAATGCTTTCTAATTTCCGCTTAACATCCTGCCCAGCTGGATGTCGTTCAGTTGGGATAAGATGCTGCTAGCAAACATAGATATTTACCCTACTTTGGCAAGAGTTCTTAGTTGATTATTATCTTTGACACACAAATTCCAAAAGTTTGTTATAATAATTTCGCTTTATGAAATTCCACCTTCGAATCTACGACAACTTTCATTACATGGATGAATCCGAAGCTTATAATTACGGACAGTATGAAAGTTATGAAAAGGCGGTACTGGCAGCAAAAGCGATTGTCGATAAGATTTTGCAAGATGAATTGAATGATGGAACTGCGCCTGAAAATTTATTTTCCAGGTATTGCATGTTTGGCGAAGATCCGGCGGTTTTACCGAATGAGCATGGTGACATGGATTACTTTTCAGCTTGGGACTACGCAGAGGTTGCTGCAGAAGAAATATGTAAAAAAATCAGAGAACAAATAATGGATACACAATCAATTTATCAGGAGACCATAAAATTTGCAGCGGCAAAACATTTGGAAAAAGATCAGAAAGTTCCGGGAACGGATCTGCCTTATGTGGTACATTTAAGTAATGTGGCAATGGAGATTTTATTAGCCGGACAACAAACCGATAATTTCAATTTAGGTTTTGCTGTACGTGTTGCTTTGCTTCATGATACGATTGAAGATACTTCCACCGATTTTGCCGAATTAGAAAAGAAGTTCGGAAGTGAAGTAGCAGAAGGCGTATCTGCTTTAACAAAAAACGAAAGTTTACCAAAGGAAGAACAAATGTTGGATTGCCTGGTCAGGATTAAAAAACTGTCAAAAGAAGTTTGGTCAGTTAAACTAGCAGATAGAATCACAAACCTACAATCCCCACCGTCTCATTGGGAAAATGCTAAAAAGAAAAAATACATTGAAGAAGCAAGGATCATACTTCGAGAACTTAGAGACGGTAATGTTTTTCTTGCAAAACGGTTGGAAGGAAAAATTAAGGAGTATGGGCAGTATGTTTCAGTTGGAGAATAAAAACAATATTTTGCACGGCCCTTAAGGGCCGTGCAAAATATTGTTTTTATTCATATCTTACATCCACTATGATAATTTCAGCTCTCATTTTGCTATGAAAAGATCAATCTTATTTTTCGCCCTACTGCTATTCTCCATCATCGGTCTAAATGCGCAGCATTACAAAAAAGATGGAACGCCGGATCGGCGTTATAAAGAGAACAAATCAATTCATTCAACTCCGTCGAAATCTTTGTTTTCTACTCCAAGAAGTTCCGGGAGTCATTTGAAAAAGGATGGAACGCCGGATAAACGTTTCAAAGAAAATAATTCCAATTCCGGGTATCACAGAGCGCGCGATAAGAATGGAAGATTTGTAAGAAGCAGCTCAGCAAAAACGCAATTTAAAAAACAAACCGGTTATCCTCATGGTCGCCCGGGATATGTAATTGATCACATTATCCCTCTTAAAAAAGGCGGCTGTGATTGTCCGTCGAATATGCAATGGCAAACGATTTCAGCTGCAAAGGCAAAGGATAAGTGGGAGGCGCCGTGAAATTATTTTCAATTAAAAACAAAATGGATTTAAAATTAACACATACACAAGGAGGCATGGCCATTTTTGAACGGACCGGAATTTATACCGATGTTCTTGTTTTCTCTTCAGCGAGTTTAAAGAGAAAATGGAGACGGAAAGGTGAAAAAAAGCAGGGTAGCTTAAAAATCGATGGAAGGGTGGTTTTCAATTTTATTATTGAGGAATATATGTGCAATGTTCAGGAAGTTGTAGATGGTGTTCCATCCTCAATTTGGACTCCAATAGAATTTGCTATTATTATGAGAGATTAAAATTAATTCCAGGTCAAAATTGACAATTAATTCTTTTTTAAAGTCAAAGAATTGAAAATGCAAACCATCTATCAAACAAATCCTGAAATTAAAAACATTGAAAATATTTTTTTTTGTGACAGTCTGCTCAACGGAATCTTCAAAAACATATTTTCCTCTTTTAATTGTTAATGATATATGATAAACAATTAGTAAATCCGTAAGATGACAGGCGGAATATTGAGCGGAAATTAGAGTTGTACTTTTGGATTAGTAAGAGTTCAAGCGGTATTCCGCCGGGGTTTTGAGAAAAGAAAATGTTCGAGTAAAAAAAAATTCCAAAGTGATATTATTTCCAATGTATTACGTCTTCTCCTATTATATTGGTTGTAATTTCAGTTCAATCTACAAATCTTGCATGAAAAAATGTTCAATTCAGAAAAACTCCTTGTTTACAACAAAGCAAAAGAATTTAATCTTGAAATAAAAAATGAAATTCTGTCAATAGAAAAGTTAGACCGAATCTCAAAAGACCAGTTGCGAAGAGCGTCAATGAGCATAATGCTCAATATAGCCGAAGGCACAAGTCGTTTCAGTAAACCTGACAAACGGAATTTTTATGTTATCGCCAGAGGAAGTACAATTGAATGTGTTGCAATTATTGATCTTCTCACTGCTGAAAATGTAATCAATATTGAAACTTACAATAAATTCTATTCAAAAGCTGAGGAAATTTCGAAGATGCTTTTCGCAATGATACGGCTGCTGGAAACGAAAAAGTAAGCTGAATTTTTCAGTTTGAGTTTGAGTGCGAGTGTGGAGAATCTAGTTTGAGTTTGAGTGCGAGTGTGGAAAATCTAGTTTGAGTTTGAGTGCGAGTGTGGAGACGTTGGGGACCACACCCATACTTCACACTCAATCCTGCAAAACTCGCACTTCACACTCGTGCTGAATTTTTCAGTTTGAGTTTGAGTGCGAGTGTGGAGACGAAGCACCACACTCCCACTTCACACTCAATCCTGCAAAGTACCCAGAACCGGAATCGAACCGGTACGGCATTACTACCATCGGTTTTTGAGACCGACGCGTCTACCAATTCCGCCATCCGGGCATTGATGTGCTGCGAAAGTAATACTTTTTATCTTTCCTGAAAAGGATTCTGATATCTAATACTGGTCTTTTTTCTTTGTTTATTTATCGAAATGCCACTTTTTGTCTGATTTGTTGAACTTTAGTAGACGCCCAATGGCTGTAGCTCCCTGCTATTGCGCGGTTTAGAGGCGTTTACTATATTTATACTGTGCTTGGCGTGTGCCCTCTGCGATTAAATTTAACTTACTGCTGCCAGTGAATTCATTCTGTTTCCGTCGATTTAATCGATCGATTGCTATATTTCTTGCATCTTCAATGTCTGATATTAGGACGATTTGCATTGTTGTTTGCTTTATTTCCTCTGTTTCCTCTTCGCTCGCTGCACCGATTGCTGAATTTTCTGCAAACTCAACTTTTCCCTGCATCAATCAATCAATTACATTTTCTGATCTTAGCTCGGGTACAATTACTACTTATTCTTGGGATTTTGGTAGCGGTGCAAATATCCCTACTGCAAATACTATCGGACCACATTCTGTTTTTTATTCTACCGGCGGACTGAAAACGGTTTCGCTTACTGTCACAGGTCCGAATGGATCGAATACAATTACCAAAATAAATTATATCAACGTAGCTTCTTTGGCGCCTTCGCTTGCCGGAATAATCAGCGGTTCAACAAGTGTTTGTTTGAATGCAAGTAATCTTGCGTATTCAATTTCTCCGGTTGCAAATGCTGCTTCTTATAGCTGGACGGTTCCTGTCGGAGCATCGATTACTTCCGGACAAGGAAGTTCTTCAATCATTTCAACTTTTGGTAGCACTGAAGGAAATGTTTGTGTCAATGCTTCAAATGGTTGCGGAACAGGAAATCAAATTTGTCAGGCAGTGGATATCGCTAAAGAACAAATTGTTTTTATGAATTGGAATTTACTCAACTACCCTGCGCAATCTAATATCGTTGTTGATACTACTACACGTCATCCGCATTATCGTACTATTTTAGGATATGCTAATCCGGATATTTTTGTTGCTCAAGAAGTAACCGGACAAAACGGTGTAGACTTTTTTTTAAGCAATGTTTTAAATGTCAATTCAAATACATACACTGCCGGAACTTTTATCAATGGTTTTGATACCGACAATGCCATTTTTTTTAAATCATCAAAATTTATTTTTATTTCTAATACTCCTATCACTACAGATTTGCGTGATATTACTGAGTTTAAATTAAAACATATTCTTTCAGGTGATACTCTTCGTATTTATTCCGTTCACTTAAAAGCAAGTTCTACTGCACCTGATGAAGTTCAACGTGCTCTTGAAGTGGATACGCTCCGAAAGTACACCAATCTTTTGCCAACAGGTAGCAACTTTATCGTCTGTGGCGACTTTAATTTTTACCGCTCTACTGAAACGGCATATCAAAAATTGTTAACAGTAACGCCTGGTGTTGATGGCCATTTTATTGACCCGATCACAATGACAGGAACTTGGAATAATGTTGCTTATGCTCCTTATCATACTCAGTCATCTCGCATTCGTGCTTTCGGTGGTGGCTCTACAGGTGGATTGAACGATCGCTTCGATCTCATTCTATTTTCAAATGCAATGATGCAAAGCGGAGGCATCTCATACGTGAGTGGTTCTACTTTCTCACTTGGAAATGATGGGAACCACTATAATGACTCAATCAATAAGCAACCAAATACTGCTGTAAGTGTACCTATTGCAGATGCGCTGCACAATGCAGCTGATCACATTCCTGTAATTTGCCATCTTGAATTTCAAAATTCTTCTTGTCCGGTTGCTGATCTTGGCGTGAGTGGATTGCTTACTCCTTCAAACAACATTTGTTCCTCTCCTTCTCAATCTATACAAGTCGTAATAAATAATTACGGGACAAGCTCTGTTAACTTTGGAGTAAATAATCTCCAAGTCAATGTTGCGATTTCTGATCCTTCAAGTTCGATTCAAAATCTTACAGCTACAGTGAACTCTGGTAGTTTAAGTCCGGGTGCAACAACGACAGTCACATTTTCCGGTACTGCGAATATGTCTCTTGCCGGAAATTACACAATTAATGCACAGACTGTTTTCTTTGGAGATATTGCCAATTCAAATGATGCAATGGCACCTGTTGTCGTAAACGTATTTCAAAATACTCTTGCTTCTATTTCTGCAGGTGGCCCAACTTCTTTTTGTGCCGGTAGGTCTGTTTTACTTTCTGTTGATCAAACTTCCGGAGTAACATATCAATGGATAAAAGATGGTTCAACTATTGCCGGTGCAAATGCACAAAATTATACAGCAACACAAAGCGGCTCCTATCAAGTGCAACTTCAAACTTCGAATACAATACTCTGCGATCCTGTTGTTTCTTCACCAATAATTGTGACTGCAAATCCTCTTCCAATTATTACTTATACTCCTGCAGTTGCTGTTATTTGTTCTAATTCAGGAGTCACATTAACGGCAAGTGGTGCAAATACTTATTCATGGTCGCCGTCTACAGGATTAAATACAACTTCAGGCGCTGCGGTTTTTGCCAATCCATTGACTCAAACTGCTTATACGGTAACAGGAACAGATTTAAATTCGTGTTCTGCGAGTGCAACAATTACACTTTCTATAAATACTCCTCCTGTAGTTGCTTTTTCTCCGTTGAACTCGGTTTGTATTACATCTTTGCCTTTTGCCTTGAGTGGTGGAAGTCCTATTGGTGGCGTGTATTCAGGTGCGGGAGTAGCGAGTGGAATCTTCAATCCGTCGTCTGCCGGTTTAGGTACACATACTATTACTTATTTATATACTGATGTCAATGGTTGTAATGCTGTGGCGACTCAAACAATTTCTGTAATAGGTTTTACAGCACCGGCAATTAATCCTGCAGGACCAATCATTTTATGTCAAGGCGCAAGTGTTAATTTGACAACTTCGGGAGGATATAACTATTTATGGTCTACAGGAGCAACAACGCAATCAATTAATATTTCGAATGCCGGAAATTATTCAGTCGTTGTTTCTGATAATAGTGGTTGTTCTGCTACCTCTTCTGCAATTTTAGTTTCAACTAGCACATTGGGCTTTATGAATAGTGTATTTACAGAGACTATGGGAACCGTAACAGGAACAACTGTAATGGCAACGCATGAATCAAATAACGGATTTGACAACGACGCTTTCACAATGACAGGCACTGCTGATGTGAGAACGACTACTAATTCATTCGGTTATGCAGGCGCTTCCGGTGGAGCAAATGTTTTTATTACAAATGTGGCCAATCGTAATTTTATTATTTCAGGAATCAATACAAGTGCTCTGACAAATATTCAACTTTCATTCGGTATTGCAAAAAGTTCAACGGCAGGAACAGGTTCTGATCTTTTGGTCCAGTATAGTACAAATGGTACAACTTATACAACATTGCCCTATGCTGCTTTGCCAACAGGTTCCGGGACTGCAACATGGTATCTAAGATCAGCAACGGGATTGCCAAGTTCTCCAACATTGTCTTTACAGTTTATTCAAACAGGAACTGCTACTCAATATCGGATTGATGATGTTAGTTTATCTTCTCAAAATCCAATTCCAGGAATTTCAGTTTCAGGAAATACAAATATTTGTCAAGGGAATTCTGTTGTGTTAACCGCTGATCTTGCAGCTTCTTATTTGTGGGATAATGGTGCAACATTACAGTCGATTTCTGTTTCTAATTCTTCGACTCATGTTTGTATGTTAACTGCGTCAAACGGTTGTACTGCTTTGTCATCGAGTGTAACTATCATTGAGAATTTAGCAAGTAATTGGTATATCGATTCTGATCAGGATGGCTATGGAAATGCTTCTGTTTTTATTTCAGATTGCAGCCAACCTATCGGCTATGTAAGTGATAATACTGATTGTAATGATGGGAATGCTTTTGTAAATCCGGGTGCTACGGAAATTTGCGGAAATAATATTGATGATAATTGCAATGGACAAATTGATGAAGGATGTTCAGTCGTATTTAATATAAAAGTTTTCATTGAAGGGTATTATCAAAGTGCTTCACTACAAACTTCGCCTTTGAACTCTTTAACATTGTGCGATACAATATTTATAAAATTAGCGTCTTCAGTTTCTCCGTATTCAATACTCTATTCAACAACAACATTTATTTCAACAACAGGAAATATTGTCGCTTCTTTCCCTTCTGTAATATTGAGCGGTTCTTTCTATCTGGTAATAGACCATCGTAATTCTCTTGAAACTTGGAGCACTTTACCGATATCGATTAATCAAAATCCAATGACGTATGATTTTACAAATACAAGCAATAAAGCTTTTGGTAACAATCAAAAAAGTAATGGTGATGGCACATTCTCAATATTAAGCGGCGATGTAAATAAAGATGGCCAAATCAATTTTGCCGATTATCAATTGCTGGAAAGTGAGTTAAACTCTTTCGTGAATTTATATAATGTTTACGACCTTACCGGTGATAATTGTGTTGAATCTGCAGATTTCAGTCTGATAGAAAATAATATAAATGGTGCTTTTATTGTCAGGAAACCGTGAGTAATTGAAGGTGAGTATTAAAAGTTGGAGAGTGATTTAAGGCGAGGCATTTCAAATATTTTTCCCGCAGATAGCGCAGATTTTCGCAGAGAAAACATAGTTCTTAATAATACTTTTTTAATGAATACATTTTGCTTTCGTAGACAGTAAAATTCTGAAAGAATCTTGTAGGTTTTTATCTTACTCCCATCCCTAATAAGTAACACGACTGTCATTCTGTAAGAACCTTGTTGGTTTCTAAGTACGACAGGTAACTGAAACCAAATTTTCCTCATGTCTACCGATAGTTGAAATAATATCTACAATAGGGTCATCATCAAAGGTTGGGGAGAGATTTAATTTACGAGTGTGTTCAAAGGTTTGTTCACTGCTAGTAAAGGTGAATCCAAATAGGTATTTGCGAGCCGCCGTACCTAGATAACGACGAGTTCCTTACAGGCAATGTCATTAAGTTAAGCATTTAAAATGCTGGTT
>CAYHCU010000027.1:0-18415 GCA_964355035.1 uncultured Flavobacteriales bacterium
CGCCTGCGCTTAGATTTATTATATCTTCTTCAAAACTTCCGGTATTCCAGTCGTACTTATAAGGCGGAACACCACCGGTAACATTCAAATCTATTTGTCCGTCGTGGCCTTCGTTGCACGAAACATTATATCCATGATGCTGCGGACTGGTAATGCTTACGATATGTAAAGGCGTTGGTTCTGTTAATGTTTTTGAACCGGATATTGTACAACCATTGGCGTCTGTTACAGAGAGATTGTATGCTCCTGCTGTTAATCCGATAATATTTGGTTCTGTTGAAGTGGTAGACCACGAATAAGAATAAGGCTGTGAACCGCCTTTGATTTCGGAAATAATTTTACCATCATTTCCACCTTGCTCTGATATATTATAACCGCCATAAAGTTCAGGCAATAACGTTAATTCTAAAATTGCAGGTTCTATCATTCCTACTGAAGAAGAAACGGTCTGTGCACTTGCATCTGTTACGGTAAATGTATAAGTGCCGGAACCAATTCCCGTCAATACTCTGTTAAATGAACCTGTGTTCCAGCTATACGTGTACGGCGATGTTCCTCCTACAATTACCGCTTCTACCATACCGTCGTGCGCACCGAAACAACTGATGTTATTTCCGTTTTGATATTTGGAAACATTAAATGTTATGGCAAGATCTGCTCCGTTTACACTTACGGAAATGAACAGTACGACAATTAAAATAGAAAACAATTTATTGAAATAATTTGCCGGGTTTTGGTTTTTCATTTTCATGTGCAATTTAAAGTTAAATAATTACTGCTTAATGATGACAAAGAAGTACCTAATAAACCTATTGCTTCTCACCCAAAAAAGGGTGATAGGGTTAAAAGTTATGAACAATTCAAGGGAAAGACCATGAGATGCTTTAGGTACTTCAATTCAACTTTTTCTTTTGTTGCAGAAAATAAGGATGGCGCTAATTCCGTAGGAATCTCGTCGCCGTACCTTCTCACCCACCTCCCTTATACAAGTTGAAGTGCGTGTCATCTCGAAGAGAACTCGTCGCTCTCTAGGTACGGCGGCTGAAACAGAGTGAAAAAAAATGCTAATTAACTTTAGTGTTCTATAAATCGAAACAATATTGTCAAGTAAAAAAGTATTCAACTCACTTTGAAAAATTGACACTCGAGGAATAAATTTTAAATTAAAAGTGAAGCCAATTTTGATTCGTCTAACTGTCGTTCTTAGAAAACGACGAGTTCTCTTCGAGATGACACATTGGTTGCACTATTAGGAAGAAGGTGTAAGGGTAAACTGACGAAATGCTTACTACATTTGCTGTGAATTTCAATTCAACTTTTTCTTTTGTTGCAGAGAAATTGAAATCATTTTTCTACTCTCTTTTTTCAATCACTCCAAACTTTTAATAAGAACATGATATTTATCATACCAAGCACAAGCCGCTTCAATTGAATGAACTTCCAGTTTTTCAAAAATGTGTCTTTTATGTGTTTTATAGGTGTTTCTTCCTATTTTCAAATTCTCTTTTAATCTAGTCTTGCTATATATATTATGAAGATACCTAAACACCTCTATTTCTTTTGAAGTCAGATTTTGAAATATTCGAATCGTTTCTTTTACTTCCGCATCTGAGTTGAGTTGAGTATTAATTTGAAAAAACTCACTCTCCTCATGTAAGATTTGCGACTCTTTTCCACGATAAAAAATATAGCGGAAATTCCTTTTATTGTCATTTCCTACCAGTGATTTGCTCCCAAAAACAACACTCCGAATAAATTCCACGTCAGATACACCCTTGTCGGCCATTGAAGAGAAAGCTCCTTGTCGGAATTCCAATAAATAATTGTATTGAAGGTTGTCGTCGCTTACTTCTACAATTAACCGTTTGTCTTGATCTTTTTCTAAAAGCATAAAAAATAGATTTTGGTTCTCAAATATATGTTTTATTATTGAAGCTGCAAGTGGAATTTGGTGAATGGTAATTAGAGAGTGGTGAGCGGTGAAAAGGTTTTAAAAGTAAGAAGTCAAAAGTCAAAATGGGGGCGCATTCATTTTTCGGGGAAGTGAATTTTTTTTTCGATGGAAGAGAGAGACAAAAACATACAAGACCCTTCCGGGATTTCACTGTCTGCTTTAGCAAATTGTTTTCATTTAACTTACACCATTAAATACTAGGTTTATTTGAAGGATGAAAATACTGCAAGCATCTTGTAGCGGTTTACTTTCCCCCTCATCCCCACTCAAATGATGCAGCTGTCATCTTGTAAGGAACTTGTTCGTCTCTTTGTAGGACTGAATGTTCATGGTTCGTGTCTCGTGGTTCGTATCTCGAGCATCGACAAACGAATCACGAACAACGAATCACGCTAGAAAATCCGTGGCATTCCAATGTTATAAAGCGTGCAATCATGTCACCCTTTCACGGTTTTCCGTTGTTCTAAAATGGTTTGTAAACATTTAATAAATCGGATTCCGTTGTAAATTTATTTCGAGATGTAAAAAAAAATTGGACTGGCAAATCGTGAGCAAGTTTGCTTTCCAATTACTACTCACCAATTTCCACTCACCATCTTACTTCCTAAATTCCGCTTTCCTCTTAGTAAGAAAAGCATCGACGCCTTCAATAAAACCGGGCGTTCCAAAACAATTTCTGAATTCATCTATTTCAAAATCGAAACCATCGACACCATCTTGAAAATAAGCGTCAGCGCAGCGGATTACTCCTGTGATTGCGCGTGGACCATTTGCATAAATTTTATTTAGTATCTCAAAAGCTTTTGCCATTAACTCTGTTGGAGATGTAACATAATTTACCAAGCCTAAATTATGCGCTTCACCGGCACCAATCATATCGGCAGTCATTAATAATTCCATTGCTTTCCCTTTACCGATCAGTTGAATCAATCGTTGCGTACCTCCGTAACCCGGGATGAGTCCAAGTTTTACTTCAGGCTGACCGAATTTCGCATTATCGGAAGCGATACGAATATGACAGCTCATCGCTAATTCACATCCTCCTCCCAAAGCAAAACCATTTACAGCAGCGATGACCGGTTTAGTACAAAGCTCTATCGATTTTAAAACTGCTTGTCCGTCGAAACTTAATTTTCTTCCTTCTTCAACGGTATATTTCGGAAATTCAGAAATATCAGCTCCGGCAACAAAAGCTTTGGGCCCGCTTCCGGTAATAATAATTCCGTAAACTTTTGAATCATTTTCTGCTGTTGCTACCGCTTTACTGATCTCTTGAAGCGTTTCTTGATTAAGTGCATTCATTTTATCAGGACGATTCACTGTAATGATGCAAGTGTTGTCTTTGATTTCGGAGAGAATATTTATATACATATTATTAGATGTTAATGTCTTTACGTCTGAGTTCTACTTCACTTTTTATATAACCGATGATTTCTTTTGTGTCTGTCCCGGGAGGAAAAAGTTTGCCACATCCCAATTGAATCAACTTATTCATATCGTCGACAGGAATAATGCCTCCGCCGGTGAGTAAAACATTGTCCAGTTTTTTTTCCTTCATCAGATTAATGATCTTCGGAAAAACAGTCATGTGTGCACCTGACAAAATACTTACACCGATTACGTCTACATCTTCCTGAAGAGCAGCATTGGCAACCATTTCGGGAGTCTGACGCAAGCCTGTATAAATGACTTCCATTCCTGCATCGCGTAGAAAAGAGGCAATTACTTTTGCTCCGCGATCATGGCCATCAAGGCCAACTTTTGCAATTAATACACGAATAGGGCGGTTCATAGGTTATGTAATTTTCGGCAAGTTAATAAAGAAAGTAGTACCGACATTTACATCGGTCGTAAACCACACTTTTCCTCCTGTTTGTTCAACCAGATTTTTCACCATGGCCAACCCTAATCCCATTCCGCTCGATTTAGTAGTGAAATTTGGAATAAAGATTCTTTCTTTTTTATCGTCAGGAATGCCATTACCATTGTCTGAAATTTCTATTTGAACATCATTTTCCATATTTCTAACATCAATTGCAATTTTCCCAATTCTGCTGTCAGGAATAGCCTGTAAAGCATTTTTCAGAATATTAGAGAAGATGCGATTCAAATAATCCTTATCAGCCAGTACATAATGTTCCTCCTTTTCTCCTGATAAATGAATCTCAAGGTTAGGGACTTCTCGATAAAGATCGACGATTGGGGTAATGAGATGAATTAGGTTTAGCTTTTCAGGTATAGCATGCGGCATTTTTGCGAAATCAGAAAATGACGTTGCAATAGAAGATAAAGTGTCAATTTGTTGAATTAACGTCTCTGAAATCCGGCTTACAAAATCTCTGTCCTTATCATCATTGAGCTTCAATGTCCTTTGAAGATGCTGTACAGAAAGTTTCATGGGAGTCAGCGGATTTTTGATTTCATGCGCTACTTGTTTGGCCATTTCGCGCCACGCTGTTTCGCGTTCGCTTTGTGCTAACTTATCGGCACTGGTAGCCAGCTCTTCAAGCATTCTATTGTATTCCTGAACTAGCTGGCCAATTTCATCATTTCTCTCGTATGCAATTTTTTCATTGATAGATCCTAAACGGACTTGTGACATTTTTTCCTGAATCAATAAAAGCGGTTTTGTGATCCTTGAAGAAATAATTATAGTTACAAAGACAGCAATTGCAAGTAAGAAGACATAAATATTTAACAATGCAGATAAAAAGCCTGAAACTTCTTTATTTAATTCGTTTTGTTTTTCAAAATAAGGTAGGCTTAAATAGGCTTTTACTTCACCATTTTTATTGGTGATTGGAGCATAGGCAGAAATGTACTTTAATTTTCCTGCATTTTCAGGATTAATAAATTGCGTAAGTTGATTTTTCTTTATTTCAAATAGTGCTTCAGGATTCATTCTTCGGCTGACAATATTCTGATCGAAAATTTTCGGTTGAGAAGAATACAGCAATTCCCCGGAAGAATTAAAAAGATTGAAATCGATATTTGTGTTATTTACTATTTTATTGAGGACATTATCTAACTCAAAAGTAGAATTGGAATTAAGGTACGGCAAAGCATCTTCACTCATCATAAACCAAAGAGCATTCACCTGATCAGAAATACTTTTACGTTCATCATTCTGATATTTTTTCTCGATATAAATAACGGTCCCGGCACCCACTAAAATAAAACTCAACACAACAACAAGCACTACTGACACTTGAATGCGCCGCATGAGATTCCAAGAAAAAGTAATTTTCAATGAAAGTAAAATGGATAAAACATAAATCAGTAATGCTGAAATTCCGGAGAAGGCAAACATCCAGGAAAATAAAGTGAACACCGTAAAAATATTTTCAATTGGTTTGCTGACAATAATCACTGAACTTGCATTCACCGGATAAATGAGGTGATTAAAATTGTTCAGATCGACGAATGAAAATTCGTCTCCCGACTTTCGAAAATCTTTATTGGTTAAAGAGTACGTAAAATCGCCATACTCATAGATAAGGGAAGAGTCGCTATAGCGAGCGAAAGAATATTCCTGCGGAAAAATATTTTCCTGCGATTGACCACTCATAAACAATTCAGGGAAGCCCTCTTCTGTTTGCAGAAAGCGGGCTTTCATTAAAATCACTAATGTATATTTTAATGAAGAAAGATTTTTAATTGGAATAAATGCAAGATACGATGACCGGCCATTTTCACTGTTTAGAAAAACCAGGTTGCGACCGAAAGTTGGTTTGCCGTCATCAGCCATTTGTTGAAAGTAGCTGAGTGTTTTCCCATCGACAGCAGTGACAAAATCATTTTCACGGTAAACAAAAAGATTGCTTTCAAAACGAGCAAGATATCCATTGAGATACTTTTGTGAGATATAAGCGAAAACATTTTCTTTTTTCTCAATGAGTCCGGCTATGACAGTATCATTTTGCATTTTCTTCCCTGCTTCATCGAAGAGATATTCTGCCACATGATCTTGTCGAACACCAATTTTTTGAGCAAGTAATTTTCTGCTTTCTTGTTCTTTAAAACAATTTAATTCTTTCAAAACAACAGAAGAGTACAGAGCGCATAGAGCGATTCCAATCCAAGCGTGTCCCGAAGTAATCTTGTAGCCGATTAACAATCGTAAAACGGTGGCGACAAAAAACAGGAAGGTAATCAGCAAAATTGAAATCGCTGCGAAAGCCCAGATACTGAATTCGCTCATCTCTAAAGGAGTATTCACATCAAAAGAAATCTGCGAATTGAGAATTAGTCCGGTGATAAGAAAATGAAAAGAAATCGCCAGCCCGACTACCATAACAACAGAAATAACGATATGAAGAATTGTGCTTTTTATTTTATTACAAACATCATAGAGATTGATTGCAACCAGAAGAAAAATAAAAGCATTAATCAATAAATCACCAAGCGAATTGAAATAAAATGAAGAAGCGTAATATTGCGGACTAAACATTTGAAGCTTATAAAATTCACCCGGAAATTTATAAGCAATCATTAATGTTCGAAGTAACCAGACGATTAAAATAAAAACTCCACCGGCAAAGAGTGATGCACGGAAATAATGACGAATAAGAATATGCAAACCGATAAAACACAATAGCAAGGCCGACAAATACATCCATTTAGCTAACCTGTTTTCCGTTTCGGAAAAATTCTCCGCCGAAAGATGATAAGCAACAACATTATTCGGCAAATGAAAATCAAGAGATCCTTCAGTCTTTGTTACCAAAGCAGCTGAGAGTTTTAGAGCCGGATTAAATCCATTGACGAGATATTTATTTTCATAGTCATAATTGTGACGAAGTAGAATAAGGCCGATATATTTTTTCCCTTGTTGAGAAATCGAGTAGGAAAGAAAATCTCCGTTGGGCAACGATAGAAGTTTCCCGTTTTTCGAATTGGTAATGTCTTTTACAGAAACTACGGGTTCGTTGTCAGACCAATAGATAATCTTCTCCCCTTCACATACAAAAAAACTTAATCCGCTATTTTCAAGACCGGTATGCAAAAAGAAATTGTGAAATTCTTCCTCCGTTTTTAATTGTTTAAGTTTATCGAGAGAAGATTTCATGTCTTTCTCCAGATCAATTAATTTTTTTTCTGCTGATGAAACCAGTGCTTGTTGGAAAGAGGAAGATTGATGTTGAATAAGTTCAGCTCCGGCAACGAGCAAGAGCGCACAAAGGAAAAGGATAAGAGCGAATCGAATCGGATTTCGGGCGGCAAACTTTTTTAGCATCATTAAGGAAGCTGTAGAAGAATTTTTTCAATAACTATTGGGAAGTATCTTTTTTCCAGATGGTGAATCTTTTCCGCCAAAGAATTTGCGGAATCAGTTTTGTCGACATGACATGCCGCTTGAAAAATAATTTCTCCATCATCGAAGAACTCATTAACATGATGAACAGTAATACCTGAAATAATGGTTTTCGTTTCGATTACTTTTTGATGGACATTTGCGCCAAAAAAGCCTTTCCCCCCAAATTGCGGAAGCAGAGCCGGATGAATATTAATAATTTTATTTTTAAAGGCCTGAATTATTTCTATGGGAATCAGCAATAAAAATCCGGCCAAAACGAGAAAGTCAATATTTTGTTCATCCAAGGTCTTTAAAATTTTATCGGCTTCAAGGAAGTCGTTTTTCGAAAAAACCAGAACAGGAATGCCAAATTTTTCGGCTCGGCGAATCACGCCGGCTCCCGGATTATTAGTAATAATAAGCGAAACGGAGGCAATTAAACTATTCTGAAAGTGGAGAGCGATGTTTTCCGCATTAGAGCCGGAACCGGAAGCAAAGATAGCGAGGCGTTTCATGGTTGGAACAAATGTACATTTATCAACGAAGAATATTTTTAATTTCTTAAGAATGTCCGCTTTTATTTTTATTACTTTACCAACTTCAAAAACAATTAGGCACTCCTTTCGTGCCTTTCAATGGTCATCTAAACAAATTAGTTTAATAAGCTAAGAATCAAACCTATGTCAGTAAACCCAATTCTCCAGTATTTTGTCCCTAAGGACCGTAAATTTCATCCTTTATTTGAACAAGCATCCGCTAACCTGGTTGCGATTTCAAAAGTTTTAATTGAAGCATTGACAACAGCTTCAATAGAAAAAAGAACAGCATTTATCAGGGAAATAGAGAAATTGGAACATGTAGGTGACGATATCACTCATCAAATATTCCAAGAAATAAGTACAACATTTATCACCCCTTTTGATCGAGAAGACATTCAACATTTAGCTTCAGCAATGGATGATGTTGTCGATTATATTCATGGTTCTGCAAAGCGTATAGAGTTATACAAGGTTGATCCTATTCATCCTTCTATGATCAAGTTGGCAGAGTTAATTCTGCAGTCAGCCGAAGAGTTAAATGTGGCCATCTGCGGATTACGGAACATGAAAAATTTAATGAAGATCAAGGAGTCGCTTGTCAGAGTGAATAGTTTGGAAAATCATGCAGACGATATTTTTGATAATGCAGTAGCACGTTTATTTGAAGATGAAAAGAATGCCATTGAAATCATCAAAATAAAAGAAGTTCTGTCTGCTTTAGAAACAGCAACAGATAAATGCGAAGACGCAGCCAATGTGATTGAATCAATAATTGTAAAACAAGCTTAACTTCATTCATTCTTTCGCATTATGACTACATTCCTAATTGTAATTATTGTACTTGCATTGATTTTTGATTTCATCAATGGTTTCCATGATGCGGCCAATTCCATTGCAACAGTTGTATCAACAAAGGTTCTGTCGCCATTGAGTGCAGTGATTTGGGCAGCATCATTTAATTTCATCGCTTACTGGATGTTTGAATTGAAAGTTGCTGATACAGTTGCCAAAACCGTTAAGCCTGAATACATTACACTTGTGGTGGTTTTTTCAGGATTGATTGCAGCGATTACCTGGAATTTACTCACCTGGTGGTGGGGAATACCTTCCAGCTCATCCCACACATTAATTGGAAGTTTTGCCGGAGCCGGAATAGCAAATGCAGGTCAATTGCATGCTGTTCAACTAGATAAAATAATGCCCGTGATTTATTTCATTGTTTTAGCACCTGTAATGGGGATGATGATGTCTTATATGCTTTCTGTCCTCACTATTAATATAGTAAAAAAAATGAATCCTTCGAAGGTAGATCGAGTTTTCAGGAGGCTTCAATTATTATCCTCTGCAGCATATAGCTTAGGGCATGGTGGAAATGACGCTCAGAAAGTAATGGGAATTATTGCAGCCGCCATGGTATCAACGGGATTAATCGCTGAAACGAAAGGGCTTCCCGGATGGGTTCCCTTTGCATGTTACACTTCAATTGCATGTGGAACCATGTTTGGCGGATGGAAAATTGTCAAAACAATGGGTCAGAGGATCACTAAACTTACTCCTTTTGAAGGGTTTAGCGCAGAAACTGCAGGAGCCTTGACATTATTTGGAACACAACATTTTAAAATTCCTGTGAGCACAACACATACCATTACCGGTTGTATTATTGGAGTAGGGGTTACAAAAAGAGTGAGTGCCGTTCGTTGGGGAGTGACATTAGAACTGATTTGGGCTTGGATACTTACAATACCAGTTTCCGCACTATTAGCAGCCTTGATCTTTAATTTAATTCAATGGTTTTTACCATAATCACAAATTGAGCTAAAAAAGAGTATTTTTGCAACATCAATAAGTAAAGTAATAAGTTTAGGCAGCATATTTTGATATTAGCCCGAATAAATTTTACTTTGCAGCACATTATAAAAACAAAACATAAAAAAGATTAATCATGTCAGACATTGCAGCAAAAGTTAAAGCAATCATTATCGACAAACTAGGTGTTGATGAAAAAGAAGTAACTCCGGAAGCGAGCTTTACAAACGATTTAGGAGCAGATTCTCTAGATACAGTTGAGCTTATTATGGAATTCGAAAAAGAATTCAATATCGCTATTCCTGATGATCAAGCAGAAAAAATTGCCACAGTAGGTCAGGCAATCGATTACATCGAGAAAAACGCAAAATAATTTTTTCTTAAGCACAGCATGATTGATTCAAAAGAGTCAATCATGCTGTGTTTTAATAGGCTATTCACCGGCCGCAGGATTTTCACTCTTAAATTCCAGCACAGGAATGCAACTGAAACGAGTAGTCGTAACGGGCCTTGGCGCCCTTACTCCCCTTGGCAATAATGTTCAAGATTATTGGATCGGCCTTATTAATGGCGTCAGTGGTGCTGATGTTATTACCAAATTCGATGCAACAAAATTCAAGACGCGATTCGCTTGCGAAGTAAAAGGTTTTGATTCACTGGATTTCTTTGATAGAAAAGAAGGAAGAAAGTTGGATGGCTTTTCGCAATATGCTTTAGTTGTTGCAGAACAAGCAATAAAAGACTGTGGTATAGATCTTGAAAAAGTAAACCATGATCGTGTTGGTGTAATCTGGGGTTCGGGAATTGGAGGATTAAAAACTTTTCAGGATGAAGTTTCGGCATTTGCCAAAGGTGATGGAACACCACGCTTCAATCCATTTTTCATTCCAAAAATGATCGCTGATATTGCTTCCGGTCATATTTCAATTCGTTATGGTTTCCGCGGACCGAATTTCACAACCGTTTCGGCTTGCGCAAGCTCAACAAATGCAATCAACGACGCTTTCACTTACATTCGATTAGGGAAAGCAGATATGTTTGTTACAGGAGGTTCAGAATCGACAGTAAACGAAACATGTGTTGGTGGATTCAATGCACTTCAAGCATTATCACAAAGAAACGATGATCCAAAAACAGCTTCTCGTCCATTCGACTTCGATCGTGATGGTTTTGTAATGGGAGAAGGTGGTGGATGTTTAATACTTGAAGAACTCGAACATGCCAAAGCGCGAGGAGCAAAAATTTACGCTGAAATAGTTGGCGGTGGAATGTCTGCAGATGCATATCATATGACTGCTCCTCATCCTGATGGTTTAGGTGCAGCGAATGTAATGCGTGCCGCTTTATCGGATGCTGAAATGCAGCCTTCAGATATTGACTACATCAATGTTCATGGAACTTCTACGCCAATTGGAGATCCACAAGAAATAAAAGCTATCCAAACTATTTTTGGCGAGGATGCATACCGTTTAAATATCAGTTCAACAAAATCAATGACAGGCCATTTACTTGGTGCTGCAGGTGCAATTGAATCTATTGCAAGTATACTTGCTTTAGTTCACGGCATCATTCCTCCAACGATAAATCATTTTACAGACGATCCTGCTTTCGATCCAAGACTTAATCTGACCTTCAACACAGCTCAAAAAAGAGAAGTGCGCGCGGCATTATGTAATACATTTGGATTTGGCGGGCACAATGCTTCTGTCATCTTCAAAAAGTTCGCTTAATGCTTCGTCTGAATAAAAATATTTTTTCTTGAGTTTACTAGCTTCTTTCCGGTTCTTCTTTTCCAAAGACAAAAAGTTTGTCGAATCTTTGAGAAATCTTTTGGGTTACACTCCCGGAAATTTAGCTGTTTATCATCTTGCTTTCCGCCATCGCTCAACTGCAACAGAACATAGTAGCGGAGCAAAGATCAGTAATGAACGATTAGAATATTTAGGTGATGCCGTATTGGGGACAATCATTGCCGAAATGCTATTTAAAAAATTCCCCTTTCGTGAAGAAGGGTTTCTTACAGAGATGAGAAGTAAAATTGTGAATCGCGAACATCTCAATAAATTATCATTGAAATTGGGGATTGATCATTTTATGGTAAATTCAATTGACCCCGCTGCTAAAAACAAATCTGCCTACGGCGACGCTTTTGAAGCACTGATTGGGGCGATTTATATTGACAAAGGATATAATGCGTCCAGAAAGTTTGTTTTAAAAAGAATCGTTCGTCATCATGTGGATATAGAGGAAATTGAAGCACAGGATAAAAATTTTAAAAGTAAATTGATTAATTGGTCACAGCGGGAACGAAAAATTGTAGAGTTTGAATTGATAGAAGAAGTAGAAAACGGAGGGAAGAAACTCCTTCGAGTACGGGTTTTAATTGACGGAATTGAAAAAGCACAAGGCGAAGACTTTTCAAAAAAACGAGCAGAGCAGATTGCTGCAGAGAAGGTTTGTATTGAGTACCGATTAGAGTAAATTTATAATGGACAATTGATAATGGACAGTTGATAATTATCAATTGTCAACTATTCACCAACAAATAATGGCAAAAACGGTTTTAAAGATCAGCAACGAGGAGGAGTACGATTTTATCCTTATTGGAATCGTTTGTCAACATCGTGATTATCGGCTGTGTCATGAATTGAACACCAAGCTGAATATAAACATGATCAAGAAAGAGGATTACACCGTTTTCAACAACAAGAGAATGGAGGATCATGCATTTTCTTTTTACGAATACATAAATGAGGATGGCGACCGTTATAATCTAATATCGAATCGTTGTTCAAAAGGAGCATTATTGCCGGAACAAAAAGACTTAGACTATTTGTTTCTGATAAAAACTGAAAAAACAAGATTGGATGAAAGCGAATTATTTTTTTCAATAAAAAAAACTCTTATTGTACTTGGCATTTACCGCTTACAAGTATTAAAATTAAAATCAAAAGATAATTTATTATTCTAAAACATAAAATGACAAAAGTACCATTTAATAAAACAAAAATTGTCGCAACGATAGGACCTGCATCCTCTTCACGAGAAGTATTGAAGAACATGATTATTGCCGGTGTTGATGTTTGCCGATTGAATTTATCGCATGGTGGTGATGGCATTCATGAGGAAGTAATAAATACCATCCGATCATTAAATAAAGAATTAAATTTACATACTTCAATACTTGTCGATTTACAAGGGCCGAAGCTTCGTATTGGTGAAGTGGAGAATAACGAGATTTTTTTAGCAAACGGCAGCAAGGTTATTTTCACGATGCATGAGTGCATTGGTACAGCAGAAAGACTGTATATGAATTATCAGGATTTTGCAAAAGATGTAGCAATTGATGATAAGATTCTGATTGACGATGGTAAAATTGTTTTAAATGTACTAGCAACAAATCACAACGACGAAGTAATTGCTTTGGTTGAAAGCGGAGGAAAATTATCCGGTAGAAAAGGAGTTAATCTTCCGAAGACAAAAATATCATTGCCAAGTTTAACTCCCAAGGATCTTCATGATCTTGAATTTGCATTAAAGCAAAATGTAGATTGGATCGGCTTATCATTTGTAAGAAGTCCGCTAGACATTATCGATTTAAAAAACCGGATCAAACAAGCAGGCCGTCGATGTAGGGTAATAGCAAAAATTGAAAAGCCGGAAGCTTTAAATGAAATCGATCAGATTATTCGTGAGACAGACGCTTTGATGGTAGCTCGCGGGGATCTTGGTGTTGAGATGCCGATGGAAGAAGTTCCATTGATTCAAAAGATGCTTGTAAACAAGTGTATCAAAGCTTCGAAGCCCGTTATTATTGCCACGCAAATGATGGAAAGTATGATTCAGAATTATACACCAACTCGTGCTGAGGTTAACGATGTAGCCAATTCCGTGATTGATGGTGCTGATGCAGTAATGCTGAGTGCAGAAACATCCGTTGGTCTGTATCCTGTTCGCGTAGTTGAGCACATGAGAACCATTATCGGAAAAGTAGAACTAAATGGCTATCACTACAACCGTAAGCATTCACCGGATGTGACCAGTAATACGTTTATCTCTGATTCGGTTTGTTACAATGCCTGTATCATGGCATCACAAGTTGGCGCGCGTGCTATTGTAGCCATGACACGTTCGGGTTATACTGCTTACAAAGTATCTTCCCAACGACCAAATGCGGACATCTTAATTTTTACCGATGTTCCGGATATGCTAAATGTATTAAGTTTAGTTTGGGGTGTAAGAGTTTTCTTTTATAATCATACTGTAACAACTGATGAGACGATCATTGAATTACAGGATATTTTGAAAGAAAAAGGCTATGTAGATTCTGATGACATTATTATTAATCTGGCAAGCATTCCATTGGGTGAACAAGGTCGTACCAATATGATCAAGCTTGGGCGGGTTAAATAAGACAACTTTCGAACTTGTTAATTTTATTGTTGGTTAGTTTTGTGCAATTGTAATTTTCCCTTCTAGAAGACCTCTATCTTTATACCATCATTTTTTCTGAGAAAGAAATACGATAGCCGTTTTCCGGACAGAACACTAACTATGTACAATCATACACTACTATGGCATTAAACATTCCACTTTTAAAAGAAATTTGCGAAACAGCAGGGGCACCCGGTTATGAGCAACGAATTCGTGAAATTGTTTTACGAGAAATAAAAGATCATGCTGATGAAGTGAGTGTGGACAATATGGGAAATGTCACTGCTGTAAAAAGGGGTCGAGAAAGGAAGAAGGTAATGATTGCTGCTCACATGGACGAGATCGGTTTTATTGTAACGCATATTGATGACAATGGATTTTTACGTTTTCATACTTTAGGCGGCTTTGATCCCAAGACGTTAACAGCGCAGCGTGTAATTATTCATGGAACAAAAGACATCATTGGTGTAATGGGAAGTAAGCCCATACATATCATGACCAACGACGAACGCAATAAAGTCCCATTGATCACTGATTATTTTATTGATTTAGGAATGCCGAAATCTGAAGTTGAAAAATTCATCCGTATCGGCAATCCAATTACACGTCAGCGTGAATTGATAGAGATGGGAAATTGTGTAAACTGTAAATCAATAGACAACAGGGTATCTGTATTTATTCTCATTGAATCGATGCGACTGATGAAAAATCTACCATACGATGTTTACGCTGTATTCACTGTACAAGAAGAAGTAGGTATTCGCGGAGCAAGTGTTGCTGCCCATAAAATAGAACCAGATTTCGGTTTTGGGTTAGACACTACAATTGCTTATGATGTACCTGGTGCACAAGCGCATGAAAAAGTAACCTCACTTGGAGCAGGAGCCGGAATAAAAATCATGGACTCGTCCACAATTTGTGATTATCGAATGATTGAATTCATGAAAAAGACTGCAGATAAACATTCAATAAAATGGCAACCTGAAATTTTACAAGCAGGGGGAACCGATACAGCAGGCATTCAAAGAAATGGGAAAACCGGGGCCATTGCGGGGGCCATCAGCATTCCAACAAGGCATATCCACCAGGTTATAGAAATGGCACATCAAGACGATATTAATAATTGTATAGAACTATTGACCAAATGCTCTCAAGAATTAGATCAATATAATTGGGAATTTTCGACAATTTAAAGGGTTTTATAGTTTTTCTATAGATCCACCCAAATATCCTTTGGTGTTTCACTTTTGATTGTTAAATTCGAAAACAAGTAAATTAAAATTTTCTCTGCTTATGAATTCAATCAATTACTATTTGGAGTCGTATAAGGCTTTGTATGAGTCCTTAAAGGACGGTATTATTATTACAGACTTATCAGGGAAAATTGCATATGCCAATCCCTCGGCATATGCCTTATTAAAATCGAATGACAAGAGGATTTTAGCTGAAACTTCTATCAATTTATGTTTTGGGAATGAAGAATATCTAAATGAAATGCTTCTACATCTTGCGACTAAAAAAATACACTTCACAGAAAAAAGTTGTATTCGAAAAGATGGAAAGTTAAAAGTTTTTGCATTATGTTTTTCACTAGTACATAATCAAAATGAAGAACCATTGGGATTACAGATAATATTTAAAAATCCGGAAGAGGTGTCGGAAGATCAATACTATTTTGAATGCCATAGCTCCTTATTAAATTCCTTGAACTTTCAGGCAAACGAAATAATTTTTGTAAGTGACTTACAAAAAGGCAAAAACATTTTTTGCTCTCGGTCTGTAGAAAATATTGTTGGGTGGTCACAAAAGGATTACAATGAAGGAGGATGGGCGTTTTCAATCTCTACTACACATCCGGATGATACAAAGGAATTTAAAATAAAACTCGAAAATTCAATTCAAATTAAGGATCAAGAAAATTTTGATCATGATCATGAGCCTATTTGTTTTGAATATAGAGTCAAACATAAAAACGGGTTCTGGATAAATTTATATACAGAAAACTATATTTTAGAGCGTGATGAGAATAATAGTCCACTCTATTTAATTACTTTTGCAAAAGATACCACTAACAACAAGAAAGATGAGGTAACTGAACAGAATGGAATTAGTTCTTCAATGAAAAATGAATTAGAAGAGCTATTTGTTAAGAATGAAATAAAGAAAAATCAAAATTCTATTCATTTATCTGCAAGAGAAAAAGAAATTTTAGATTTGTTGAAAAACGGATTATCTACAAAAGCAATTGCAGATGTTTTAGGTTTAAAAATAACGTCTGTGAATTCATATCGAAAAAACTTACTCTCAAAAATGAAGGTAAAAAATACTGCCGAACTCATCCAGAAATCTAATCAAATAACAATTAATTGAAAAGTTAAGATTACCCTTGATGGATACTTTAAATAAATTTATTGATCAGTATAAGAACATTCCTGACTATGCAACTGACAAAACTCTAATTGCAGACCCAAACGGAAATATTATCTATATTAATGATTCTTTTTCCAAAATGATTGGTTTTGAATTAAACGAACAAAGGAAACTTCGCTTGAATCAATTAATAAGTAATGTCGATTTAAATAGAATTGAAAAAGAAATAAAGGAGAACAACGCTTGTGAATGCACTATCAATTTTACATTTTCAAATGAGAATTTTGAAGCTAAAATATTTGCTTATAGTATTTATTCTGAACAAATCAATGTTGGATTAATCGTAATAATTCCGAGCATTCAGGAAAATTCAATAACTTTAAAAAACAACCTTTTTCAACGTAGTATCTTAAAAACTATAAATTCTAGGACAGATGCAATTTGGTTTATCACAAATATTCTAAATGGCAGAGTTGTATTTATAAGTGATTCTGTAATCGATATTTTGGGATTGAAGTCTTCCTATTTTTATTCAGGAGGTTGGCATTATTTTTTTTCGTTAATAGATCCTGCCGATATACCCAATATATTAAAACGTCAGCAAGAGTGGCTAATAATGAAATATAAACTTGGCCTCCTGTACGAACACACAGCATTTTGTGATTCATTCAAGATAAGAAATGCTGATGGCGATTATATACCGTTTGAAACAGAATCGAACGTACTTGAACGTGACGAAGCCGGAAAAATAAAATATATATTGGGTTCCTATCGAAAAATTGATTTGAAAACAATGATGGAACATGAAGCGAATAAAAGTGCGGCGGTTACAAAAACTATTGATGGCAAAACATACGTCGAGCTTAATTATTTAAGAACGCTTCGGGAACAGCGTTCCGAAAAAACTCACAGAACGATTTTCGATAATCTTACTTCAAGAGAAATGGAAATCCTGGAATTAATCATAGAAGAAAATTCTTCCGAAGAAATTTCCCAAAAATTAAACATCAGCATTCATACTGTTAACCTTCATAGAAAACAAGTCATGAAGAAATTAGGCGCCAAAAATCTGGCAGCTTTGATCAAAATTTATTACACAGCGAAATAATTTTTGGTGATGTAGTATAAAGCTCAAAAAATAGAAAATGCTACCTTTCGAAGAGAAATTTCAACCTTTTACCGCAAATTTCAAGATGATTTTTATCATTTTTGAAAAAGTAGTTATATTGCATTAAATTTCAAGGTATTGCTTGATTTTCTTAAGAAAATCAAGCAATAATCAAAATGTTATTAAAAATTAGGTGAAATACTACTAGTAGTAGGTATAGTGAAAACGCCTATTTAGCTTGAAATTTGTAAACCCTTTTCACACACAACGAATTGTCTCTAATTTTTTTTTAAGAAACCCGGCGGAACGCAGCTGCCGGGTTTTTCTATTTTCTGCTTTTTTCATTTCTGGGCAAAATGCCAATGGCAAGAAGGAATCGCACATTCATCAAGTTTTGACTACGATTCACCAAACGAAATTGAAGTGAAGGGGGTGATAGACGTACTTTCGTTAAACACTTCAACAACTACTTTCACATGACAACAATTGAGATACAAGACTTCATACATGTTTATAGCATGTTTTCATTCAAAGACGGACGTAAAGAACCGGGAATTGTAATCAATAAGTACAATCTTGATAAAGCGGAAGTAGAATACTTCTTCATACCTCAGGACCTGATGAATGCATATAAAAATGCATTTGACCGTTATGATAAAGAAACGTGTCGTCGCATTGCTCAACATGTTGACACAGCTCAAATCTTAAATGTACGACCGGTTTCATTAGCAGACTATAAAGTAATTATGCAATTACTGGCAGAAAGAAATCAACGATTAAGTTATCAATAAAAAAAATCTAAATACATGAAAAGGGAAAAGTCTACCGGGGGGTGGGCTTTTTTTATGTATGGAGTGTCTTGTCCTGATATAGGTTGACTGTTTGAGTGTTGAAAAGTCAACAAAAAG
>CAYHCU010000028.1:0-18391 GCA_964355035.1 uncultured Flavobacteriales bacterium
AGGCACACTGATATCAGCGGATGAAAACGAGTTAATTTTTAACGAAGACATTGTAATCAAGTCCGGCAATAAAAAAGAAAAACAAAAACAACTAAGTAATATTCCCTTCAATAACATTAAAGAAACGAGAGTAATATTCTCATTCGACAAAATTATTTGAAACAAATGGCAAAGGTAGAAACGAAAAACGAGCACACAGAACTGGTTGATGCGTTCTCGGAATTTAAGGAACTAAAGAACATTGATCGTGCAAGCATGATGAGTATTTTGGAAGATGTATTCAAAAACATGCTTCGAAAAAAATACGGTACAGCCGACAATTTCGACATCGTTATTAATACAGATAAAGGTGATCTGGAAGCTTTTCGCAATCGTTTGATTGTAGAAAACGGAATGGTAGAAGATCCAAACACTCAAGTAGAGTATTCTGAAGCAGTAAAGATCGAACCGGATTTTGAAGTAGGTGAAGAAGTTTCAGAAAACGTGAAGTTCATGGATTTCGGTCGTCGTGCTGTACTTGCGGCTCGTCAGAATTTGATGGCACGTGTTCAGGAATTAGAGAAAGAAGGCATTTTCCGTAAATATAAAGATCGTGTTGGTGAGATTATTACCGGTGAAGTATATCAGACATGGAAGAAAGAAACTTTGATTATGGACGACGATGGCAATGAATTAATTTTACCAAAAGTTGAACAGATTCCGGCTGATTTCTTCAAAAAAGGAGACGCTATACGTGCTGTAGTTTTACGAGTAGAAATGACGAATGCTACACCAAAAATCGTTTTATCACGTACTTCTCCCCTATTCCTTGAGAAATTATTCGAATTAGAAGTTCCGGAAGTTTTTGATGGTTTGATTACCATCAAGAAAATTGTTCGTGAGCCGGGAGAGCGGGCAAAAGTAGCAGTAGAAAGTTATGATGACAGAATTGATCCGGTAGGCGCATGTGTTGGAATGAAAGGTTCACGGATTCACGGAATTGTGCGTGAATTGCGAAATGAAAACATCGACGTTATCAATTATACCACAAATATTCCTTTGTTTATCTCCAGAGCATTGGCTCCGGCAAAGATTTCGACAATTAAACTTGACGAAGAAAAGAAGCGTGCATCTGTGTTCTTAAAACCGGATCAAGTATCTCTAGCGATTGGAAAAGGTGGAAATAACATCAAATTAGCAGGAAAACTCTCAGGATATGAAATCGATGTTTATCGTGATAATGACGATGAGTCAGACGACGTAGACTTAGAAGAATTTGCAGATGAAATTGAACCATGGATTATCGAAGAATTAAAAACCATTGGTTGTGATACAGCAAAGAGTGTTCTTGATTTGCCGGTTGAAGATTTAGTAAAGCGTACCGATTTAGAAGAAGAGACAATTCGTGAAGTTGTACGGATTCTACGTTCGGAATTTGAATAAAATCACATGTAAACTTCGGTTTACCAAGTACAATAAATTATTACCTTGCGCTAGCCTCTGAAAAGGGGCTATTGCAGGGCAAACACAAAATATGGGAGAAGTAGATAAGACGTTTAGATTAAGTAAGGCTATCAAAGAATTCAATCTAGCTTAGACCACATCGTGGATTTTCTGACTAAGAAAGGGTTTAAGGTCGAAAGCAACCCAAATACCAAGTTGCCCGGGGATGCCTATTCCCTACTTGCAAAAGAATTCCAAGGCGACAAGTCTGCCAAAGAAGTAGCACAACAACTTGCTCAGAATAAAATGAGAAAAGAGCCTGTGGTTTTGGATGCGCAGGAAAAGCCGAAAACAGCTTCGAAGAGAGAAGATGATTCTGAAGAGATTCTGATCAAAAATGTCGGCGCTGCAAATGCCCAAAAAGAAGAAGCTCCCAAAGCTAAAAAAGCAGAACCTGCTCCTCAGGAAAAAGTTGATACAGTAATCAAAGCCAAAGCAGATAAAGTTGAAGGCCCGAAAGTTATTGGAACAATTGATATCGATGCAGGTAATAAAAAGAAAAAATCTCCAAAAGTAGAAGTCCCTTTAGAGGATACAAAAGAACAAAAAGAGGAGAAAGCAAAGAAGACAGCTGCAAAGAAAAAGAAAGATGACTCTGATGCTGCTGAAGCAAAAGTAAAAGCAGATGTAGACAAAGCGAAAGTAAAGGTTCCGGTTGCAAAGAAAGAAGAAGTAAAAGTCGCTACTCCAAAAGCTGAAGAAAAAGTTGTTACGCCTAAAGCTGAAGAAAAAATTGCCTCACCGAAACCTGTAGAGAAAGCACCTGAACCGGTTGCAGAAATCACACCGACGCCAACAGTTGTTGCTGAAGTACCGAAAGAAACGAAAGAGACTACAGCACCTAAAGTTGTCGCTGAAGTTCCTGCAACACCACCGGTGTCTAAAGATGTTGAGCCACCGGCAACTCCGACTGCTCCTGAAACAGACGACATCCACAGAATAAAAATTACAAAACTTTCCGGCCCTGTCGTTATAGGAAAAATCGTTTTACCGGTTGATCCACCAAAACGCAAACCTGTAGCATCATCAACAGGAGCTGTAGATGATAAAAACAAAAAGAAAAGGAAACGTACTGATCGTAAAGGTCAACCCGTTCCTCAAGATAAAACCAATCGCCCGCCGGGAACAGGAGGAACACAAACTCCGGGTGCTCGTCCGCCATTTAAAGGTCCTGGACAAAGAAATCCAAATTACAAAGGTACAGGCGGAGGAAACAGACCTATAACACCAGCAACACCAAAAGCAGAATTAACTGAAAAACAAATTCAGGATCAGATCAAAGCAACATTGGCTCGTTTGAGTGGTGGCGGAAAATCAAGGTCTTCGAAAATGCGAAAGGCTCGTCGTAACGAAAGAAACACAGAGAAAGAAGCATTAGCACAAGAACAATCAGAAAATAAAGTAATTCAGGTTACTGAATTCGTAACAGCGAATGATCTTGCTCGTTTGATGGATAAATCGGTTACGGAAATTATCTCTGCATGTATGTCGTTAGGTATTTTCGTTTCGATCAACCAACGTTTAGATGCAGAAACGTTAACTGTAGTTGCAGAAGAATTCGGATTCACAGTAGAATTTGTTTCTGCAGATGTACAAGAAACAATCGGAACAGAAGAAGATCAGCCGGAAGATATATTACCACGTTCACCAATCGTAACCGTAATGGGCCATGTCGATCATGGAAAAACTTCCTTGCTTGATTATGTACGAAAAGCAAATGTTATTGCAGGGGAAGCCGGTGGTATCACACAACATATTGGTGCTTACGAAGTGACATTAGAGAATGGAAAAAAGATTACATTCCTCGATACTCCCGGTCACGAAGCCTTCACAGCCATGCGTGCACGTGGAGCAAAAGTTACTGACGTTGCCATTATTGTAATTGCAGCAGACGATAGCGTCATGCCACAAACTATAGAGGCTATCAACCATGCTCAAGCAGCAGGTGTACCAATGGTATTTGCGATTAACAAAATGGATAAGCCAGATGCAAATCCTGAGCGTATTCGTGAACAATTATCGAAAATGAATATCCTTGTCGAAGACTGGGGTGGAAAATATCAGTGCCAGGAAATCAGTGCGAAGAAAGGTTTGAATGTTGAAGCACTTCTTGAAAAAGTATTACTTGAAGCAGAGATGCTGGATTTAAAAGCAAATGCAAATCGTCGCGCGAATGGTACTGTGATTGAATCAATGCTTGACAAAGGTCGCGGCTATGTAATGACTGTTCTTGTACAAGGCGGAACATTGAAAGTTGGCGATACTCTTTTAGCTGGTTGTTACAGCGGTCGTGTGAGAGCACTTTACAACGAACGTGGTTTCCGTATTAAAGAAGCGGGACCATCTGCTCCGGCGCAAGTACTTGGTATGACCGGTGCGCCACAAGCGGGAGATCTTTTCAACGTAATGGAAGATGAACGCGAAGCACGTGATATTGCAAACAAGCGTTTACAATTACAACGTGAGCAAGGTATTCGTACTCACAAACATATTACATTGGATGAGATCGGTCGTCGTTTGGCGATTGGAAACTTCAAAGAGTTAAACGTAATCGTAAAAGGTGACGTTGATGGTTCTATCGAAGCACTTGCAGATTCATTATTGAAATTATCAAATCCGGAAATTCAAATCAACATCATTCACAAATCCGTTGGTGCAATCACTGAATCCGATGTCTTGCTTGCCTCTGCATCGAATGCCATTGTGATTGGCTTCCAGGTTCGTCCTTCGGTGAATGCTCGTAAGTTAGCAGAATCAGAAGAGATCGAGATCAGATTATATTCTATCATTTACACAGCGATCAACGAGATCAAGTTAGCGATGGAAGGTATGTTAGCTCCGGAATTCCAGGAGAAAATTGTCGGTAATATCGAAATCCGCGAGACCTTCAAAATTCCTAAAGTCGGAACAATTGCAGGTTGTATGGTATTAGATGGTAAAGTAAGCCGCAATACAAAAATTCGTGTTGTCCGTGATGGAATTGTAATCCATTCAGGAGAGTTAGCTTCACTGAAGCGTTTCAAAGACGATGTGAAAGAAGTTTCTTCAGGTTATGAATGTGGTTTAGGAATTACAAATTTCAATGATATTCAAATCGGAGATATTATCGAAGGCTATGAGCAGGTTGCGGTGAAACGGACGTTGGCGTAGATTCGATGTTCGTGATTCGTTGTTCGTGATTCGTTTTTCGTGATTCGATTGCAGCTATTAAAAGTGAGTCCTAATTTGTTTCGACGAACCACCGTTCAATGAGAACGACGAGTTTTCTGCGAAATGAGACATTGATCGTATTTTGGGGTGGTAATGTAAGGCGACAAGATGCATACCACATCAGCTATGACTTTAAAATCGTCTTATTCACTTTGAGGCATGTGAATAAATGTACAGTAAACTCCTCAGGAATCTCGTTTCTTTACCTTTCTATCCCCCTCGTAATGCGCTTCGGTGTCTTCCTGCAAAGATCTCGTGGTTTTCTAAACACGACAGCAAAAGCAATCCGATTCGACTATTAGATTCAAATTAGTAGGGAATTTTCGTATTTCCCACTTTGAATTTACTTCTGTAAAATAATCTTCTTCGTCCCCGCATTAAACCCATCAATAGACAAAGCTACCACATATTCTCCGCTTACATAAGTACTCAAATCAATTATCGTTTGATTTAACCCAACATCTACTTCCACTTTCTGAAGCTGCCTTCCTTGAAGATCGAACAAAATCAGAAAGGCTCCTTTCTCTCCTTGTGTGTTTTCATTCGTTGGCGGAATGAGTGTTGTTATTGTGCACTTGTCTCTCGTAGGGTTCGGATACGGATTACTCAACGAAGCATGTTGTAAATCCGGTTTGGGAAGATTGATTACCGAAGTGATGAGACCCAGGCTATCTGTTTTTAGTATCCAAAGGCTACTAGTCCAACCGAAGTTGGGAGTAAAGTTGCAACAAAATGTTTGTCCTGTGAGTATGTACCCTCCATCTGAAGTAAATGTACCATCATAACAAATTGGCATACTTGCAGGTGATGTACCCGGTTCTCCGCTAATCTTTCTTGTCCAAAGTGAATCTCCATTTGCGTCACATAACATTAAATAAGCTTGCTTACCAAATCCAATTGTATCGGTAAACCAACCGACCATCATTAGATTACCATTGGGCGTCTCCTTTATCCTTTGATAATAGTCAAATGTATAACCATATTCTTTCGTCCAAATCTCATTCCCTAGAATATCGATTTTTGTTGCATGAAAATCCCATACTTTATTTACTGCACCTGAACTGTAGACCACATTTGCCCATGTATAAACACAATTTCCATCATTCGTTCTGGTAATGTCATGTGCACCATGCATATCACCTGAATATGGTAATACATGATACCATTCAACATTTCCAACGGAATCCGTTTTGATAACAATCGGAGATAAATCGCTGGAAAAAATATTATTGTATAATAGCCCGGTAGTCATATAACCAGAGTCGATTGTTTCAACAGCTCCCAACAGTTGCCCATTTAATAATGGCAATATTCGCTGGTGAAAAACTAAGGTGCCTGATGAATCAAATGCTGAGATGTGAAATTGAGAATTCGAAAAACCTAAATAATTCTGAAATCCTGGTAAAACAATACCACCGTTATGAAGTTTATTACCTGAAGCTGTGCTCATACCAATTGCGGAATCAGGTATCCCAAATGTTCTTAACGATAATAAATCAAGATTCAGATTAAATTTCAATAACCAAAGGTCATAATCATATAAGAAATTTGCATTATAACTTTGAGTCTCACCGCCAACAAGTATATTTCCATCGTCAGTTAGAATTGCTGTTCTAAAAAAATCATCGGAGTTTTTCCCATATAAAGTCTGAAATAACGTGTCTTTATTTCCGATTTCAAATGATTTAATAGTATCTCCATTATAATCAAGTTTCAAAATAAGACCTGACCAATAATCATAAGTTGGTATCCCAAGACTGTCAAATGCCAATGAGTCATTTACTCCAACCACAATATAGCCTTGACCAGGAATTTCCAAAACTTGATTGCCAATTGTCCAAGTGGTAAATGTATAATGCTTATCAAAAGTTTGTTGGGAGAAGCAAATTAGCGGAAGCAGCAATAATATATTGCAAATTATATTTTTCATAAAAATAAAATTAAACCCTGCCTTCTAAACAAGAAGGCAGGGTTGTTAATTAATTAATTCCTTTGCACTAAAAGATTGCGAAATTGTTGTGGATAATTATCCAAATTCAATTCCACAAAATAAACTCCGTCTGAGAGTAAGTTTATTGGCAATGTAATCGTATTGTCAGAATTAATTTGATACTTATTTTTTTGAGACTCGGGCATTTCGTTTTCCTTTATTAAATTATTTTCACTGCTTCACAATCTTCTTCGTCCCTGCATTAAACCCATAGATGGACAAGGCTATTAAATATTCGCCACTCTTATACGTTGAAATATCCAGTAACGTTTGATTTAAACCAACCCCAATTTTAATTTTCTCCAATTGCCGACCTTGTATATCGAAAACCAATAAATAATTATCAGAATTAGTAAAATAGTTTTCACCGGGAGGTATTAAGGATGTAATTGTGCATTTATCACTTGTTGGATTCGGATAAGGTGCACTCAATGATGCTGATTGTAGATTTGGTTTTGGTAAATTTATTACCGAAGTAATCAATCCTAAACTATCCGTTTTTAAAACCCATAGACTACTGGTCCAACCAATGGGAGATAAGTTACAACATGAGGTTTCCCCTGTTAATATATAACCACCATCTGTAGTAAAAGTCCCATCCATACAATGTAAGATTGGAAATGGCGATGCACCTTGGGCACCTCGAATTTCTCTCGTCCACAACGAATCGCCATCAGAATTGCATTGCATTAGTAATGCTCTAGGTCCATTTCCTAATGTATCTGTGCCCCACCCTGAAATCATAAAATTCCCATTTGGTAACTCGCAGATTCGTTGATGTCCATCAAACGAATACAAATATTCTTTTGTCCACAATTCCGTTCCCTGTTCGCTAATTTTAGTAGCATGATATTTCCACACTTTATGTGATGCTCCGGGATTCAGAACAACGTTTTCCCAAACATAAATATAATTTCCGTCTTGTGTTCTGATTACATTCTCTGCATAGTGATAATCGCCCCAATAAGGTAATGTATAAGACCAATCCAAATTCCCCATTGAATCAGTTTTTAATATCAATGGCGATTGATCTTCCACAAAAGAATTAATTTGAGCACCGGTAATAATAAATCCATTGTCAGATGTCTGCGCTGCGCCCATAAAATAACCGCGAGATTGAGGCATAGGACGATTGTGAAATAGTAGGTTCCCCAACGAATCAAAAACTGACAAGTGGCCATCATAAGGACCTCCAACAAATGCCTCTTGCCACCCGGCAATTGCAAAACCTCCTTGATTGGTTTTTACAACCATTGAATTCGAAACAAGTATTTGAGAATCCGGAACAGAATAAACCGACGACCACAACATATTCAGATTCGGATCAAACTTTATCAGCCATAGATCATAATCGTAAAAATCTACTGCACCATAGCTTTCTGTTTCACCGGCTACTAGCAAATTTCCATCATCCGTTACTACAGCGGATCTGAAAAAATCATCAGAATTCACTCCGAATAAAGAAAAGTAAACAGTGTCTTTATTTCCAATCTGGAAAGTCTTTAATGTATCACCATTGTAATCTAATTTTACAATTATACCCTGATAATAATCCAAAATAGGCGCTCCACCGGAATCAAAAGATAAAGAATCATTTATTCCAATTGAGTAATATCCTTCCCCCGGAATCTCAACAACTTTATTTCCTCTTGTCCAAGTTCCAAAAGTGTAATATTTTTCAAAAACTTGTTGCGAGGAACACACAGTTGTACAGAGAATCAATATAACCAGAACAATATTTTTCATGATGTTAAAAATAAACCCTCCTTACTATAAAAGCAAGGAGGGTGTTAAACTGATTATTGCTGTTGAATTAATAGTTTACCAAAAGAGGTAGGATTGTTTAACACATCAATTTCTATGAAGTAAACACCGTCTTTTAATTGGTTGACAGGAAAATCAATTTTGTTTTCATCATTGATTAAATATTGATTGGTAGAAATCAACTTCCCAAGTGCATTTATAATTCGTACGGAAGCCATTGAAGTTACCTCGCCTTCATAATTAACCTGAATAGTTGCTAAACCATTTTTCACAGGATTTGGGAAGATCTCAAATTGAGGTATTGCAGAAATATCTTCAAATGGATTCGCAAATCGTGCATTTCCCGTATCACTCGGCACCCATGGCTCTATCGTTTCATTATAAACCATTTTTAACAAAACCTGAGCCTGAGGTCCTGAACCGGTAGTTCCATTCGCAACATCTGTAATTCGGGATTTGTCGTTTTCGTCCATTTCAAAAGGAGAAATTCCGTTTTGTGTCCAACGTAAAATAATGCTATTTAAATTACAATAGGCTTCACTCTCAGGATCACTTTGCGAACAATAATAATTTAATATGTCTTGCGCCTGAGCAAGCTGATTATTGGCAATATAAAGTGGGAAAAGCAATTGCTTTGCTGCATCATCATACCGGCTTTCTAAATAAGCTTTTGCATCTGTTTCCATTTGCTGTTGTTGATACCAGGCAACTAATTCATTTACCCACAATTGCTGTTTAACAGGATCCACTTCCTGACTAATCAGGTTTTTTGCGTTTTCAACATCGTTACCGGAGGTGGCCATAAGTCCCTGGCCTGTACATGATGTTTGATTTTTGGATATTAAAGTATTATTTACAGAAACCTGAATAGGTGTATAAATGAGCGGAATACAAGACGATGGAGTCGAGTGTCTATAATAGCAGAAGTTAACTCCCGGGCAGTTAGTAGAAGCAATTCCCGACAATGAATAAATATCTTTCCTTCCGAATGCTCTGTAGAATTCATTTCCTGCAGGCCCACTACTGCCATTTGCATTTCCCTGATCCGCTAAATCTCCACCAACATACCAAGCTGTACTAAATTCATTTCCTGGTTGAGATATGTTCCAAAACTGATTACATTTTATTTGCAAATTTTGATTATCACCTCTGCAATCGATACCTCGCCAGCATTCGTGGAAAATGTTTCCGGTTCCGCTATTACTGCTTATACGACCACCTACGCTTCCGCTGTTGTTACAGTAGATTCCATACATAGTGCGCTTAAAAGAATTGTCTGTGATGTGAAAGTCACTGGAGCCATCGCTATAAATTCCGTAGAAATTTATATTCTGTGAAGTGCCGTTTGCATTAAAAGAATTGTTGGAGATGATATCGCCCATGGAGTTACTCAGATTGACAGAGGTATAGCATGAGTTAAACGTTAGATTCGAAATCACGTTGCCTGTATTCAGTGAACTAAATGCCCGGGCACTTGAAACTCCTTTTCCGCAATTTGTAAAATCGAGAAATTGCATATTAATATTTTGATCATCCAGACAAGTAATACCATAATCAGCATTATTGAAGGTAGAATGACCAACCGTATTGTGAAAAACAATATCTACACCTGCAGTTGCTGTACTTCCTCCGCGAACATCATAAAGTTGTACATGTGCAATCGACCGTGTGTTTGCGTAAGGATACCACAAAGCAGTTGATGTAAACGAACAGCTTTGAATAAGTGACGAATAGTTTGAATTATAATTGTGCGAAGCCATTTGAAAACCGTACCGGCAATTATTAAAAATAGTCTGTGTGCAGGAAATATAACCTCCAATGTAAATTGGCGGAGTCATATTGAAAGCACCGTTTGCTACACCGATATTTGCCCGCTCAATCAAACAATTATTCAAAGAAATAAATTGCCCTTGCTGATTTGCATTAGGTGAGCCGTATTGTCCGGTACCTAATACTTCTACCCCTTGCCACATATTTTGACAAGTTGTATTTCCCGTTAATGTTGTACCATTGATAGTCAACTTCCCTCCGGGTTGAATGGTGATTTTACCATCCAGACCGAACTGCACTGTCATTCCTTGAATGGTGATATTTGCGCCGGCAGGAATCGTTAATGTCCCTTGTACTTTAGCTATGGCACCACTTCCGTTGAGAGGATTAGCAGTACTGTTCCAAGTTGCAGTTCCTGTATTTGCAGTAAAATCAATTTTATTCCATTGTGAATTAAACTGACAGCATTGAGGCGAGGAATTAGTAACATTACTATAGTCTTCTCCATCGATTTGATCCTGTAAAATTCTTAATGTTTGCCCGTTTATTGCAACTAAAGGAACACCAACATTCAACTCGCTATTGTTCCATATTGCTGTACCCGGATTATCGGATCCAGTCAAACTTGCCATCCGATTCGCAGCAGCAAAATATAGCTTTCCATCATATCCCAATTCAATTTGCGAATCTTTGAAATCCACTAGGTTGGTAGCTTGTGTAAGTGGTAAAATTGCCATTGTAGCTACATTTACATATTGAATATACGGAGCAGTTGTACTTGTTACATAAATGTATTGACCATTTGGTGAAAACTCCAGGCCGTGAGACAATCCATTCACTCCTCCAAGCGGGGTAATTAATACCGACGTTGAAGAGCCTACTATATTTCCTAAAGAATTAAGATTGTAAATCACCAGTTTAGAGTTTGGACCCCATTCGATGTCAGTGAGCTTATAATTTCCTAAAGCATCCTCAAAAAGTTCCATTTCAGATTTTAATAGAGTTGAATTGCCTGATCCCATGTAGCCTAAGGTTGTCAAGTTTCCAATGCCGGCAGACGTAATTGTACATCTATATAAGATTGAATTATCTGAAACAAAAAGAAAACGATCACTTGTTGATGTTCGAAGCCGGGAAACAGCCAAGTGCATTGTACTTGAGTGTGCTGTACCTTGATAGCTTGGGACTATCTCTGTTGAATTTGGTCCAACGAGTGCTCCAAATGCGCCGGCAGCATTTGGATTTGGAAGAGACATATCAAGTGTCACATAAAAAGTACTTGGATTACTTGATGTTGCATAGTGAGTTGTAGCCTCAGCAGCTATAATGTAAAATTTGGTACAACTCCCGGGAACCGGAACAATACAAACTTCGGGATAACCACCAACAGCATTAGTTTCACCAGAATTGTTAACAAATTGACCTATTTCATTATTATTCGCATCGAAAATCCAACCCTCCATAATATAAAATAGCAGATTTCCATTGGCATCCTGCATTGCATTATAACCTCCCGATGATGTAGTATAAAGTAATGGTGTAGCTGTTGGCGACGGATTAAAAGATATCAATTGCCCCGGAATAACCCACGTTCGATTTTGGGTCTGACTAAAGGAGTGCATATTAATTAAAAGAAAGATTGCTAACCAAAAGGTTAATTTTGTACTTTGTGCATTGTGCATTGTGCATTGTGCATTGTGCATTGTATTGCATTGTATTGCATTGTATTGCATTGTACTTGTTGTTCTTTTTTCATTGTGTGATTTTTTTAGAAAGTTTATACTATTTAATAAGTAATTGTTTTAATAAGACTAATTTCTAATTTGAGCAAGTCAAGTTACTTTGCTTGCACAAATTAAATACAAATCCATACTCGTATTTTTTTGTACGATTGCAAAAACTATTTAATTCAATCTAATCTACTAATACGTATGCTCAGAGGCCTCTCAAGCATTTCACTAAATAAAATTAAATCGGTTGAACTGTGAGCCTTTCCTAATGGAATTGTAATTTTTAAATGCCAAGGATGTGCTTTGTGTCTTTTTTGAGTTCAAAGATTTAATGTACTCTTAATTGAGGGCAAGGTAAAAACAAAATTGACAACTCAAAATTTATTTAACAATTAATTCCTTGATTAGAAGGCAATTCGCTTCAACTTGGACTTACATAAGAAAGAATGGTGCAATTATCAACTATAAATTCCACCCATAAAAAATGTCCATGCTTCCAACTAAATCAAATTCAAAAAAAATACCTATTTTCACCCCGTGAAGCCGATTCTTTTCTTATTTCTATTTTTCCTAACGATACAAATCGCTACCGCGCAAAAAACCGTTACTACTTATAATGAAGACAGTACTTTGTCGATCACGAAAGATTCGCGGTATGATCAGTTAGTAGCGAAACAAAAGCGACAGAACCTATCGAATCAAACAATGCCTGGTTATCGGATACAAATCTATTTCGGTGCAGTGCGTCAAAAAGCAGCGGAGGTGAAACTAGAATTCAATTCGAAATTTCCCGGTGTATCTACTTATCTAACCTATCAACAACCCAACTATAAAGTTCGCGTTGGTGATTACCGAAGTCGTTTCGAAGCACAAAAGTTTTTGAAAGTCCTCAATGGCCAATTTCCTTCCACTTTTATTGTTCCGGAAGACGTGAAATTGCCGGCGGTGAGGTGATTGGTTAGGTTAAAAGTCAAAAGTTATAAGTTATAAGTTATAAGTCAAAAGTCATCACGCTAATTCCAAAACTAAATTCAAAATAAAAACTCTTTCTTCATGAAATTCACCGCCACCTTCTTAAACCACGGCAACTTTGAACTTTGAACTTTGAACTTTGAACATCGAACTTTGAACATCGAACTAAAACTACTTCTTCCCCCTGACACAATCAACTCCTAAGAGTTATCAAATCACTATCCAACTTTTAATACAGCCCTTTTACTGTCTAACCTGAAATTTTCCATTGGTCTTTTTTCCTCCAGAAGTTGTTACAGAATAAAAATAGTTTCCGAAATCCAGATCAGAAACATTGATCAAGATCCTTTTTCCAATATTGAAACAAGTTCTTTCATCAATCAATTGTCCGGTTAAAGTATAAATAGCTATTGCTTCAATTTTGTCTTCAGCGATATCGATTGTCAGAAAATTTTGGGCTGGATTTGGATAAGCAATACTTAGAGAATGAAAAATGCTCCTCAATTCCGACGGTATTGAAATCAAGAAATGCAACGGTATTGTTACCGGAATTTGGGACTGCTAAGATATCATGTGTAACGTCGTAAAAAATATCTGCCGGATTGTTTAGCCCGGTACCTACAGTTGTTGGCGGTGCTGCAAAGCTACTATCGAAACGTACAATAGTCTGACTTCCCCAGTTCGAAACGTAATATCTTCCTTGACCATCACGGGCAATTCCATCACAATTACTCAATGTTGTTGTGATAATTGTTCCGACTACGTAAGTTGCCAAATCGATTGCTTTAATAGGGGCATTACTTCCCCAGTTAACAAACACTCAGCGGCTATTTGCCTGATCGAATATAATTCCATTCGGAGACTGCACCAATCCGCTTGCAATAATTGAATCGGTCTGAGCTGCAATATTGACGTTGTAAATTGTCTTTGCTGAAAAATCTGTAGCATATAAATTACCGGCATCATCATGAGTGATACCGTTTAGAAATGATGAACCTAAATTCAAATTGAAAATTTTAGCTCTTCGTATTGTTAAAGCTTTTATTGACTAGGTAAACACCGGTTATAGTCAACACTACAGCAGTCCAAACAAGTGCGTTAAGCGGTTCATTTAACCATAACCAACCTAAAAATACTGCAACTACAGTATTAATATATGCATAAGTACTTATTATTGTAGCCGGCAATTGTTTCAACACGTACATATAAGCACCATAAGCGATAATCGATCCGAATGCAATAAGATATACCAATGCCCATATCGATTCTGTAGAAGGGTGAAGCCGTGCCCACTCTCCTTTTGCTGTGCCGATAAGATTTAATATAATCCCTCCGAATATCATTTGTAAACCTGCAACAAATACCGGATTTGTATCGCTCTTTTGATTTTTTGAATAAATTGTTCCTACAGCCCAGGCAATATTAGCAATCAATATAAACACGATTCCTGCTGTATAATTCGGATCGGAAAAATCTTTGAGGTTATCTTTAAAAATAAGGAATTGACCTAGCAGACACAAAAGAATTCCTGAAACTATTACAAGATTGATTTTTTCTTTTTTTCCACTGATAGCATTAACAGCTATGATCCATACCGGAGTGAGTGAACAGATGAGCGCAGCTAGTCCGCTGTTGACATATTGTTCAGACCAGGTTACAAGCCCATTACCCAAGGCCAACATAAGAAATCCATTAATGGCAAATACTTTTAAGTCTCTTGAAGATGGAATCTTATAGCCCTTTATTAAAAAATACGCACAAATAAGAATGCCGCCAATGCTGTGTCTAAATCCTGCCATTAAAAATGGCGGGAAAGTTTCAACACCGATTCGGATCGCAAAAAAAGTAGTCCCCCAAAAAATTGCTACCGTTGCATAGGCAAGCCATGCATTGAAGTTAATATTCTTTTTCATAATTTAAAGAATCCAAAGAACGGACAAAATCCCTTCACTTCTTCAGAGTATTAAATTCGATTTCAAATTTTTCATTGGAATCGATTAAATTCACTCGACCGGGAAGAGTAAGAAGAAATTCACCTAAGTCATCGAGTACAAATGGGAATACACATGTCTTAAAGTATCGAATTCTTCCGTTGTAATGCACTTCTAAAGTATAAGTTGGTAGATCAATATTTTGATTAGAACTACATTCGACAAGGTCGAGTTGAGCATACCGCAGAATCTCTAGCAATTGATTGTACTGACCGTTTGAAATGCCACCGTAGTAATGACCTTTTCTTGCAGAATATTTTCCTCCGATAAATTGAAACTTTTCATTGTTATTTATTTCCAATGACATTGCCGGACAAAGACCAAAGCACTCCGTAGCATTGAAAACGATCTTCTCAAACTTCAATGAATCAAACGGGAATTGATGGATTTCACTATAACTTAATACATCCCTAATTCCGTCTAGCGTAATCAGGTTTGTTAATTGTTTCGCACCTGAATTTATTGGAGTCAATTTCATTTGATCTTTACCAATCGAATTCAACAAAAAATTGCTCGTTAATCCACTTTCATCATTATTCGGTTCAACAAGTTTTAAAGTGTCCTTACTAATAGAATAAAATCTTGCCACTCTTGTATTCCCAAATTTTTTCGAAAACGTTTCAAACCGAATAATTGTCGAATCTGCTTTTATGTATTCATTATTTTCTCCAACCCAAAGTTTGTCCGCAATCGATATCTGCGAAATTACTTTTGCCGGAACTATCGATATAAAAACTACTACAACAATTCCGGAAACAAATATTTTTCCCATTTTGAACGAAAGTTAAAATCTACTTCGATTTTTTGATTTTTGAATTATGATTTTTGACTTTCCCAACCAATTCATACGAATCCTCCACCCACGAAAGCAAAACCTCATCACGTACCGACCCATCAACAATCACAGTATTCCAATGCGATTTGCTCATATGAAAGCCAGGCTGGACACTTGGATATTCAGCGCGTAATTCAATTGCCTTTTCCGGATCACATTTTACATTGAATCGGAGATCATCTGTGTCAAGCGGTAGCAATAGAAACATCTTTCCTTTAACCTTAAAGACTAGAACGGTTTCACCAAATGGAAAACCTTCTTCCACATCAGCTTTTTCAATACAATATTGGCGAAGTTCTTCGATATTCATGTCTATACAAAGGTAAGATAAGTTCAAAACGAGGAAAGGTTTAGTTAAAATTCAATGGTTGGCTAGTTCAACTATCATTTGTTTTGTGACTTATAAGAACCGACATATATGCGGTTATGATTTTCATTTAAAATGAAGTCATTTGACTATTTATTGATGCTGCCGTTCAACGGTAGTCTTGCGAGAGGGGAAAAAAGGGGCTTCTCCAAGGCGTCAGCCGTTTTTTACAATACCAAAATATATTCTTATAATGAAGATCATAGTTTAAGGGACTCAATTTTAATAAACATTGCCCCCCCCGGGGATAGATATGCGTTTTCGAATAGGTCATACTATACATTCTAGCGAAATTCTGGTTCCGACTTTGAATTTCAGCTCCGCATTTTCAAAATACAAAAATCAATCATCTCAAATTACACCCCTACTTAAAATACAATTCTTAAGTACGGTCGAAACCCGAAAAACTTATTCAATGTCAAAGGTTAGTTTCTATTCAAGAAAACCTGAAAGTGATCCAAGACTTTTCCGATATTTACCGCTCAATCTCCCAAAAATGAAAAAAATTCTGAATTACTTTTTGCAAGGACTACTCTTTGTGGTGCCAATCGTAGTAACACTATGGGTACTTTTGAAGACGATTTTCTGGATCGATGATTTATTGCCTTTTCAGATTCCCATCAAAGTCCCCGGACTAGAACAATTAGAAATCCCCGGCTTAGGCTTGCTCACAATTTTTATAACCGTAGCTGTCATTGGTTATTTGGGTTCTCACTATATTCGAAACCCGTTATTTTCTTATGCAGAAAAAGCTGCGAACAAAACTCCATTGGTTAAACTGATCTATTCATCAGTAAAAGATCTTGTTGAAGCTTTCGTCGGGGAGAAAAAAAGATTCAATGCTCCTGTTTTAGTCAGGTTGGAAAAAGATTCAGAGATCAATCGAATTGGTTTTGTTACCAAAGAAGATCTTACAGAAATTGGATTAGAAAAAACACTCGTTGCTGTCTATTTGCCATTCTCTTATAGTTTCGCCGGGGAACTCATCATTCTCCCCAGAGAAAACATTCGACCTCTGAATGCATCCGGAACAGATATGATGAAGTTTATTATTAGCGGAGGGGTGACTGAAATTAAAGAATAAAGAAAAATGAAAAATGAAAAATTTAGTTGGGTACAAAGATCCCAATTAGGAAGATAAAACTCAACCTTGAGTACAATTGCCTCTTCCAAAAAAAATCGCTCATTTTTCATTTTTCATTTTTCATTTTTCATTTTTCATTATTCATTATTCATTATTAGTTATTAGTTAAATAAAAAGGATGTCAAAGCATCGTCGCATATTTAAACAAGATGAATTTCGGGAGCTTGGCTTTGGGAGCAAGGTGGGAGAAGCGAATCAGCGCTTGATGAATAAAGACGGTTCCAGTAATGTGAAGCGTACAGGGTTGGAATTTTATGAGCCTACCAATCTATATCATGAGTTAATCACGATGGGCTGGACCAAATTTCTTTTCCTTGTTTTCTTCTCTTACATTCTGGTAAATTTTCTTTTTGCCTTTATTTATTTCTTTGTTGATCCTGATCATATAGGCGGAATGATTTACACAACACCGCTAGAAAAATTTAACGAAATCTTTTTTTTCAGCGCTCAATCTCTTACAACTGTTGGATATGGTCGATTGAATCCAACCAGCACATTCAATAGTGCACTAGCAGCAATTGAATCGCTTACAGGACTACTTGGTTTTGCTCTTGCAACAGGATTGCTTTACGGTCGGTTTTCACGACCGGTTGCCAGAATTCTTTTTAGCGACAATGCCCTCATTGCTCCCTATAAAGGATTCACCGCTTTAATGATCAGGATTGCCAATAAAAATAAAGCAGAATTAATTGATCCGGAAGCAACGATGATTATGTCATACATTGATCAAGAAAGCGAAAATAAAATTCGAAAATTTTCAACTCTTAAACTCGAACTTACACATGTAACATTGCTTACAACCTCCTGGACAATTGTTCACCCAATTGATGAGGAAAGCATTATGTACAATTGGACATCAGAAGATTTCGTTTCGCACGAAGTTGAATTCTTGGTTTTGATCAAAGCTTATGAAGAAACCTTTGCACAAACTGTTCACACACGTTCTTCTTACAGCGCAGAGGAAATGGTATTTGGTGCTAAATTTCTTCCAATTATTAAACCCGGCGAAAATAATTCCGTAATTGTAGAACTTAATAGAATCAACAATCATATAACAGCTCCGTTGTTCGAAGAAATTAGATATTCTGAAGAACAAAATAATCCAGACACAAACAACAAGTCAATATGAAGAAGAA
>CAYHCU010000029.1:0-18265 GCA_964355035.1 uncultured Flavobacteriales bacterium
AGTGAGTGAGTGAGTGAGTGAGTGAGTGAGTGAGTGAGTGAGTGAGTGAGTGAGTGAGTATTAATTTGAAAAATTTCGCTCTGCTCGTCTACAATTTGTTTAATTTTTCCATATTGAAAAATAAAACGGAAGTTCCTTTTACCACCATTTTCATCTAGTGGTTTTCTTCCAAAAACAACACTCCGAATAAATTCAAGGTCAGAAACACCCTTGGCTGCCATTGAAGAGAAAGCTCCTTGTCGGAATTCCAATAAATAATTGTATTGAAGGTTGTCGTCGCTTACTTCTACAATTAACCGTTTGTCTTGATCTTTTTCTAAAAGCATAAAAAATAGATTTTGGTTCTCAAATGTATGTTTTATTTTGAGAACTGCCAGGAGGAATTTGGTAAGTGGTCTTTAATAACAATTGACAGGATGTTTCATTGTCAATTGTCCACTGTCAATTATCCGTTATCAATTATCCATTATCCATTATTTTTCACTCCCGTGTTTTTAATCCACCGTGGAAGAATGATTGCACCGATAAAAAGGTAAGGATAATAGCTGATCAATCTCCAAAGTAGTCCGAGTGATGCAGCGAGGCCATGCGGAATAAATTCGCCAAGAAAATCGGAGAACATAAATTCTGCAATACCGCTTCCGCCGGGTGTTGGACTAAAGAGAATAATAATTCCCATTACAATCTGCCGACCGAAAATTAAAAAATTATCTAATGGCACATTGTGAAAAGCAAGTATCAAACAATTCACAATACAATATCTTGCTGTCCACGAAATAAATGTTCCTGCAAAAGAATTAACCCAGAACTTCCGACTTTTATTTTTTAACCCTTTTGAAGCTATGATCAATTGATTTCCTGTCTCCAATGCATTTGGTTTCCATCTTTTTAAAATGGGGAAAGAAAATAATCTGATCAACAACCATTTTACAAATCTTGGATTAACAAATAAAGCGTATGCAACAAATACTTTATACGCTAAAATTATATAGTACACTGACCAGAAAGAATAAAAAAATCCACTTCCGAATTTTACAGGATTAATACTATTGACATCAATGGTTGAAAACAATTGCTCTTTACCAATAGTGAAATAAACCAATGGCGCCATGATTGCTAAAAACACACCATCCTGAAAAGAAGAAAGCATGATGGCTGTAATACTCTTGCCCATATTGATTCTTTCCCTATTCAATATAAAAATTGCAAAAACAAATCCACCACCTAACATTCCAGGTGCTAAGGCAGAAGCAAATTCCCACAGCATAATTACATTGAATGCATTTCTCCACTTTAGCTGATCGTCTGTCAGTGCTCTGATCCGAATCATGTAAGCACCATCGCGAATTACCATCATGACCAATGCCATGAAGATCCAGAACGAGGAATTCCACGTCCACTGAATAGTTTCAAATGCTTGTTTGTCGAAATTGCGCAGAAGTAAATACGTGGCGGCTCCCAAACCAAGCACTATCGGTATGAAAATTCTACCGGGACGAAATGCTTTTAAGAGTTGCTTTGTTTCTGTCTGCATTCAAAACATTTTGATCACGATTCCGGCTCAAGATTCTCGCTCAGCCAGAAATTGTTGAAGCCCATGCCCAACGTGATCTTGATCAATTGCTCCTGTAATAATTCTAAAATTCCTAAGAAAGTAAATATTGCCTGTACTTTGTTTTCACAAGAAAATATAATGTCGGTAAATGTCACTTTCTCCTGACCTTTCAACATATTGGTTATTGTCTGCTTTTGATCAGCTATCGTGTACGGATAAGCAACAACATGATGAAACACTTTATTTTTCTCTGCATCAAAACGTTTCAGTACTTTATTGAAACTGTTCAACAATTGATACAATGTTAAATTCATCAACTCCTCCGCATGCGAATTTTGCATTGCTATACCCGCTAATTCTTTCTGAATATTTCCACGCGTGGTTTTCAATCCGCGATCATCTTCCATCACCTTCAACTCTTCACACGACTCTTTGTATTGTCTGTAAAGCAATAGTCTTTCCACTAAATCTTTTCTCGGATCAACTTCGTTGCCTTGTTCATCTAACTCCGGACGAGGCAATAACATCCTTGCTTTGATTCGCATTAATGTTGCTGCCACTAAAATAAATTCGCTCGCCAATTCTATGTTGAGCTCGTTCATTTTATGTATGTAGGCTAAAAAATCATTTGTGATCTCCGAAATAGGAATATTATGGACATCGATCTCATCTCTTTCGATAAAAAAGAGAAGTAGATCGAACGGACCTTCAAATTGGGGCAACTTTATTTCAAAAACTTTTTCCACGACTTAATTGTACTTGACTAGGATTAGCAATAGGATTAGCAATAGGATTCAAACTTAAACAAAAAATCTGATATTTTGAACAGTAGAAACGGGTCTTAGACTGACGAAAAAAGAATCTCTGAGCCTACTGTTTTTCTTTCGAAAACTTGTTAATTATGCTGATAATCAGTATAATAAAAAACAGGGCCTCTTTTGAAGACCCTGTTTTAAGTTGTGTTTCAGAAATATTTAATAGTACAATTTCCTTGTTATCGTATTTTGCTTATTAATAAGCGTGATATAATATACACCATTTTGCAGAGCGCTTCCGTCTAACAACAAAAGATTTATCCCTTTTGTTGTAGGATATGTTCCCCGAACGACTATTTTTCCCTGACCATCGATGAGCTGGTAATCAACAACTTCATCACCATTGTTGTTCACATACACTTTAATTGCTTGTTGGCTCTGATCGGCAATTACATTAGCAATATTAAAATTGGTCTTCCCGCTATGGAAAGGAACGAACTCAGAATATTCAAATCGACCATCGTAATCTGTTTGCTTGAGTCTGTAATAGGATACTCCTACATAAGGATGTTCGTCAATCAAACTATAATTCAAAGTATTTGTAGAAGTTCCTGCGCCATTTACAATTCCGACATCTTCTATTTGTTTTCCATCCACACTTTTTTCAAGTGTAAAGTAATCGTTGTTCAATTCCGTTGCAGTGACCCATTCCAATTGACATCCTTCTTCCACTGCGTGTGCAGTAAATGATAGCAATTCAATTGGCAACGGTGCTCCGATAGTAATTGGTATTGTAGTCGTCTGTCCGTCGGGATTAGTAATTGTAATTAAATACGTACCCCAAGGAACCCCTACTGTGTTAATGGAAATATCCATGTGAGTAGGATCAGTGAACGTAACGCTATTTACAACAATACCTCCTGTTGCACTTGCCGTAAGATGATTGAGAAATCCGGGACCACTTACATCAGCTCCGGGATCAAAGAAGCCGGTATTATTCGGTGTTGAAGTAGCGACAATCGATAATGCAATTGCAGCGCTGTTGCCAACCGTCGGCAATGGCGTGAGTGAAACAGTTGGTGGTGGAGCCGGAGCTTTTAGCTGAACAACTCTCATTCCCCATGAATTTGCTGCATTGCAGTATTCCTGAAAAGTCCACATGGTCATGTTATCATTCGGATCCACGACAACTTGTGAATAATCTCCCCATCGTTGTCCGTCTACTGCCTGAACATTATAAGCGGTTGTACTGGTAGTGACAGTTTGAAATGTTTGCAAAGTTCCTGAAGCATCGGATGAATATCTTCCTGCTATAGCAACATCGGCGCGAGCTGCTGCTCCTGCTGTACTACAACCCATTACTGCATGGCCTTGTCCACTCATTGCAATGCTGCTGTTCCAAAATCCTCGTGGATTAGTTGCTGCATTATCAAACAATGTTCCTGACTGAAGTAATACCGGAGTTGTTGTTGTCATACTTCCGATCTGATACCAGCGCGAAGCATTACGATTCATTGTACCGGAAGCAACACCGGTGCTGTTCACTTTTGTTGTATGAGAAGTCCATAAAGAAGAAACTCCTGTTATTTTGTTTGTCATTATTTGTGCAGCGAAGAGACGATCGTCGAGACCGTCGAGACGTCGGTTAGAAGCACCACCTTGATGAGATTGAAGTACCGGAGCATTGTTTGCCGGAACAGTCATCGTTGTAAGACTTGTAAAAGTTGGTGTGCCTCCCGGTGTACTCACGCGAATGAAATTAAGCTTACCATAAACACCGGCATCTGTTCCAATAAAATAACCTTCAGTTGCTGTTGGGTCATCATTATCTACTCCTTGTGGAGTGTAAATGCCCGTTGTTGCAGTTGCTGCTGTACGAAAAGCTGTTGCTACAATTGGTCCTGCTCCAAGCACAGAACTTTTGCGGACAACAAATAGAGGGCAGCCATCAAAAGTAGTTGGATTAAAACGATTACCACCTATATAAAGCGCGTTTGCGTCGACTCCTAAAGTAGGATAGTCGAGAAACTTGCCGGCATCACCTGCAGGAGAAACGGTATTCAGTTGAAAATAGAAAAACGTAAAACCTGCAGCTCCAGTAATGGTTGGACCACTACTAACAGCGATAAGTAATCGATTGTTTGTTGAAGCAACATTAATAGCAATTACGAACCAACGTTGACTTAAGCGATCGTAACGAACATGAGGATCACTCACGCTTGATGCATTTCTAACAGAGTTAAAAAAACCATCCATCGTTGCATCCAACGGACCAAGTACTCCGGCTTTATCATATACAATGATACGTCCGTTTGCAACAGTAAGTATTTGAGTCGGGCCGGCAGCACCATTGCAATCAGGTGGAATAAATCCGGAAACATTTAATACAGGAGCGAGAAAACTGGTACCTGTACTTTGTGTTCCTGTGGTGGTATTGCCGCTGCCATTTCCGTTTTTTTGATTGACTGCAGACGGATCACCATACGAAGAAACGAAAGGAGATTTCGGATTAAGTGTTTTATGCAATTTAGTTTCGTGTTCACTAAGCATACGAAACGGTATTGCTTTATTCGGATCTTCGCGGGCCATGATTTGGTCCACCGTCATCGTAACACCCATGGTTCCTGTCCATGGTTCGACAGCACCTTGTTTTTGTGCAAACAAGAATGTTGACCCGAACAAAAATGCAGAGAACATTACACTTTTGACTATTTTTTTTGCCAAAATTTCTTTGCCAAAAGGAAAGAATAAAGGATTCTTTGTATGGATAGGTAGTTCTTCAACACACGTGAGAACACCCCTTTCCCGTAAATTAGTCTTCATATTGCTAGTAAATTGTGCGCATTCCGACATGAAATACGCGTTCTATAGCTTTACGCAAGAAAGTGAAGAATGATAAGTAAATTAATGTGGCTGACTTACACTTTTTAATTCAATTCGAAAAAGCCCTCTAATAATGAAATTTATTTTACAATCATTATTTTCTTCGTGTAACATTTTTTCTCATTGAAGATTTGTAATTGATATATTCCAACTGCTAAATTATTTAAGTCTATCGTTTGATCTGATAAAACTCTTGCTTGAATTGTGCTTCCGAATAAGTTAGAAAGTTTGTATTTCCAGTTTTCTTGAGATTGTTTTTCGTTGCTAAACGAAATAAATATTTTATTGGTAGTTGGATTGGGAGAAACAATTATTTCATCGCTGGCAGAACTAAAGTTTGTTTCGAGTATTTCTGTTGCAATAATACTGTCGTCCGGATTGTAAAGGTTTGCTGCTTTGTAGAAAACCAAAATTGCACTTTCGTCTTGTGGTGTAGTATTTCCCCAAGGTGTACTATTTGTTACCGGAATAGTATTCCCGATTGGGGTTCCGCTTGTATCGGCTTTTTGTCTACCTACGCAAACAACTCCAAGATTGGTTTTATAAATTCCAAACATTTCTGTATTGTCTCCGCCTGCTTGGGTGAGCGTATCCCACACACCGACAATGAGAGAAGAATATTTTGGAACATGAAATTGTGAATCGTAGACTCTTACAAAACTGTTCCAGCAACTCAATCCTCCATAATAGGGTTTCACCATTTTCTGATACGCATTTGCAGTGGTGATTGTTCTTCGTCCAACTGCTAATAAACATACATCACCGTTGCTTGAAACCTTCATATTATTTTTTGCAATCCTTGTGGTATTTACATCAGGCCATCCTGTGTTTGGATCAGGCCATCCGTCTAAGTTTGGATCAGGGTGTGGTGTACCAAGTGAACCTGTACCTTCTGCTAATTCTGCCATGTAAGTGGAATTAGTAAGCAACCCATCATTAAGTTGTAATTTGCCTAACCACGATTCGTGGATATTTCCATTTGTTCCTGTGAAATTATTTTGAAATCCGTAGGCACTGGTGTCTGCAGCAATTGTATTCCCTTCCCAAAAATTTTCAACATTGTTTCCATGACATCGTGCACCAACAACTAATTTATTATTTGTATAATCAATTGCCAATGCATCAATATATTGGTCAGGAATTGAATTAACAGTGTCGCCGGCAGGTGTTATTTCGTGATACAGACGACTCCACCAAAGTAACATTCCTGAAGAATCCATTGCAATTACAGCAGGTTCAAAATCGGGACTTCCGTTTGACGCTACACTTTTAAAATTCATACCGATGTAAACATTATTATTTCGTTTATCAATGTTAATGCACTCTCCTCCATACACGGGACTTCCTGCTGCTGCAGAATATCCTGTGTATCCCGGACTAACAGCGGTTGGATTAAGGGGGTCGCATGGCGAATCAAATAAAACATCAACGGGCCACTTTCCTTTTTTTGTTCCGCCGTTTTCATCTTCTACGGAAGAATTATAATCAGCCAAAGTCCACGAACGCAAATCACATCTTCCCCAAATTTTTAAAACAATACCACTGAAAGTTACTGAATCAATACTACCAAGCGGATTAGCAGATGCAGGTGTTCCTTTCCATTCTGTTCCATTGGTGAGCCAATGTGTTCTCCAATTATTTACAACGGTGCGTTGTCCGTTTTGATTCAAACAATATATAGCACTCCAATCATACCCATATGCCTCACCGGATATGTAAAATACTTTCCCGTCATTCGTTACATCCCATGGATGATAATCTTTAGGTCCCGATTTTGCCCAAACCACATTGAACCATGAAAGTGAAGCAGGAACTCCGTTCACAAAGTTATTGTCTAGTTTGGCAATGATGTAGCCGCCATTATTTGGGTCAGTGTCGGAAGTGTTACAACTGATGTATAAATCACCTGTAGGTGTGTAAGGTTGCGTGTTGGTTTTCATGAAGCGAATGTCTTCAACAGCACCTTGCGGAAAATGCACACAATGTAAAATGGTTTGCAAGTCGGCTGACAAATGCAGAATAAAGCCGAAGCGGTTTGTTCCCAATGAATTTGGAATTCCACTTGTGTTGGTTAGTTGCACTTGAGTTACACTACTACCAATCCAGTTTAAATCTGTTGCATAACCGCTAACCAAAAACGTTCCATCAGTAATTTGCATTACATCATAGAATGTTTCTTTGCCGGTGCTGCCTGCATAGGTTACAATGTTGGTTTGCGCAAACACAAAGTTTATAGCAATGGAAAACAGGATTAATAAAATTAATTTCTTCATTGTAATTGATATTCTATTAATGAAACAAAATCGCCTCGGAAAAAATTTCTCATCCGGCTATTTAGTTGTCTTACTCCCCATTTGTTCGCCCATTTTTTCATATTCAATATCGTTTGGTTCCCACAATTCTATTTTGTTTCCTTCTATATCCATGATGTGAACAAACTTTCCGTAATCATATGCTTCAATAGTATCGGTTACATTCACCCCTTCATTTTTTAGTGCTGTAACAAGTGCTACCAAATTTTCAACCCTGTAGTTTATCATAAACTCCTTTGTTGAAGGTTCAAAATATTTTGTAGTTTCTTTAAACGGACTCCATTGAGAAAAACCCTTTTTACTAGAGTCGGTCGCTTGCCGCCATTCAAACACTGTTCCGTACTGATTGGTATTTAAACCCAAATGCGTTTTATACCACTCATTCATTTTTTTGGGGTCTTTGCATTTAAAAAAAATACCGCCAATGCCTGTTACCCTTTTCATTTCTGTGTTGTCGCCGGATTGATTTGTAATAATATTATTGAAGGCGAAACCAAAACAGAATGAGGTGGCGATTACTAAAATTAATATAGTAGTTTTTTTCATTTTTCGTGTGTTTTAATTAAGTAGCACATATTTCATGCTATTCCATTTTGATAAGTTTGATTGTTTGCAAGCCGTCGTTAGATTTTATTCTCAAGAAATATATTCCGTTGTTGAATTCATAAAAATCCAGTGTGATTTTGTTTTGACCTTGTTGAAGATTATTTGTTGAAATACTTTTTACAGTTCTTCCAACAGCATCAACAATTGAAATGGAAACATTATTTATTTCAGATAAATTAAATTCTACTGTTGCTTTAGATTGAACCGGATTTGGAAATAAATTAATATCATTATCTATATCATTTTGTATATTTTGATCAACTGTTGTTGATAATGGTTGTCCAATTTTTGCGGTAGTTCCTCCAACAACGTAAATTACATCATTCGTTTGGAAATCAAATGCATTAGCATAGCTGCCCGGAATAGCTACTGTCCATGCAGAGGTTCCATTACTATTTACTTTACAAATCGCCATCTGTGTTAGCGTACCCGCGGCAAGATAAACTGCATTGTCAATATCCATCTCCATTTGCGAATGCAATAAAAGTGCATAGGAAGGGCCATCGCCATCAAGATTTTGCCAGAGAATATTTCCAATGCTATCATACTTTATAAATGCTGCACCGGGAGTACCTGTGTTGGGGAAACCACATACAACCGGATTATTATCGCTACCAACTTCAACTCTAAAAGCCGTTATGCTATTGGTATCAGCCCAAATTTGTAAGCCTGAAGGCGATATTTTTTGTATCACGCTGCCTGAATTTGAAATCACATACTCGCCGTTGATTAAATATGTGTTACCGGCAGAATCTCCGGCAGCATCACCAATAGTATTACTGCTTATACCAGCAATGCTCCAGATACTATTTCCATTCAAATCAATTTTCGAAAAACCATTTGCATTACCGCTCACTCCTCTGCCAACAATTAGGAGATTATTATCAGGGGTAAATTTTATATTTAACGGACCTCCAATGCCAGTAGTATCGAAGTATGACCAAACCGGTATTCCGGCAGGATCAAATTTTTTGACTTTTGTAACTAGTCCATTTGATCCGATACCTAGACCTAAAACATAAATGTTATTATTTGCATCTATCACTACTTTTTTAGTTGATGAGCCATCAAAAGAACTTTCATAAACAACTCTCCATAGCAATGCACCTGAAGAATCAAATTTCATTAACAAGCTTGCCGCATTAACAGGATTTGAAATACCTGAACGAATAGTTCCTGACACCAATATACTACCGGCATTATCTGTCTCAACCCAAGTTGCAACTTCGTGCCTCGTGTTATCGGTGTTGTCATAAGCAGTATCCCAAAGTACTGTTCCTGACGAATCTCTCTTTGTTAATGTTATATCACCCGCCGGATTAAAATCCCAATCAACAGTATACACATCATAATTATTGTTTGTTGCCACAGCAACTCCACCCGGATAGTTATACCAATCAACATTTACCTGAGCTTGTAGGTTTGCGTTTATTAAAATGAGGAAGAAAATCAATTTTAGTTTCATTGAATACCAATCTATTATGAATTTGTAAAATAATTGAACCAAGATACGCAGCGGCGGAGGGAAGTTCCAAAACTTCGTAAAACTAAATCAGAGAGATGTAGTTTTAATATGCTAATATTCAATTAAATATGAAATATTTTATTTTTTTCTTGCAAATACATAAGAAACTGATGTATAATTGCGTTAGGTAAAAATATGGCTATGATCTATTCATCTGAATTAATTAAAGGAACACTCAAGACAATCATTCTCAAATTGCTTCGCGACAATACGAGAATGTATGGGTATGAAATGACGCAACGTGTGAAGGAAATCACGGGCAATAAAATTCAACTCACAGAAGGTGCGCTTTATCCCACATTACATTCGCTAGAAGCAGAAGGAATTCTGCAAACCGAATCGGAATACATTGGCAAACGTGTAAGAAAGTATTACTCCCTCACACCAAAAGGCAAAACTGCCGGAGAAGAAAAAATCAGCGAGCTCGCCGATTTTCTCGAAACCATGAAATTCCTAATCGGAGCGAATACTCAGACGGCTTAGCAGATTAATATTTGTTTAACGAATAAGAATAAGGAATGTACTACCTCAGTGAACAACAGTTAGATTGGATTCTTGATGACATCAGACGTCGTGGCATCGAGACGGAGGACCTGCAGTCGAACCTCCTGGATCACATATGCTGTATCATCGAAAGTGAACTCGAAGAAAACGGAGACTTCGGGCAATTCTACTCATCTGTCATTACTCGTTTCTACAAAACAGAGCTGATAGAGGTAGAAGAGGAAACACAATCTCTGCTACTATTTAAAAACTACTATACAATGAAAAAAATAATGATGACAAGCGGTACTACTGCCGCTGCTCTCACTGCCTTAGGAATTCTGGTTAAGTTTATGCATTTCCCGGGTGCTTCTGTGCTTCTGCTTCTTGGAATTTTGACTTTCTCTCTAATCTTCCTTCCGCTATTGCTCACGCTGCGTATCCGCGAACGAAAAGATGTCAAAGAAAGAATCATTGTCATCACCGGTGTTGTTTCGGGAATGATGCTGAGTCTGGCTGTGTTGTTTAAAATTCAGCACTGGCCGTTTGCAAATATGCTCGGCTTTGCTTCTGTGCTCATGTTCGCACTGCTCTTCCTGCCGTTGTACTTCTTCACAGGAATCAGAAATCCGATCAACAAAGAAAATGTGATCGTCAACTCACTCATCATCATCATGGGTTGCGGACTCTTTCTCACGCTCGTTCGGACAAAACAAGCTCAACAACATATTCAAGCAGATCGGACGCGCGACTACCTCGAGCAGGAACACTTGCTCGCTCACGAAAGAGTGCTTACCAATATCGACTCCGCAAAAGTATTGGTGAAGGAATCTCAATCGATCAATCAACTTTGCGAAGGTCTTAAAAGGAAGTTTATTCTCTTCGACACGGGGTTGGAAATAATTCCAAGTTCGACCGATGAAAGTAAATTTCTGCTAACCGAATCGAATGTCAGTGATTTCATCGGCAGTGGGACAGAAATGAGTAATGAAGTAGACAAGCTTCGTTCTTCTCTCAACGAATACAATAAGAAACTTTCTCCCGGTATGTCGCCACTGACAAATAATTTAGATTCGAAAGAATTGCGAACCGTAACTGCATTGGAGGGTTTGGTTAGGATTCAACTTTCGTTGTTGCAGAATTCGCGGGTGGCTAATTAGTAAATTCGGAAATTAGCAGATTAGCAAATTTTGTTGATCTGCTAATTTTATTTTCACTAGCTAGGCGTAACGCCTCGTGCACAGATTAAAAAATATCTAATTTCATAAACTTCGGCAAACATTCGTTTGACTTCTCCTATTACCGATTCACAATTAGTTTTCGTGTTGCTGCTCCTTGTTTTGTCGTAACGTAAATTATGTAAACGCCGTTGTTGTCAAGTCGTAAGCTTGTCGTCTTTTGTGTTGCTTGTGTTTTAAATATTATTTGCCCAAGTATGTCAGTAATGATTATTTCAGCATTGTCGGCAGGAAGTGAAATTGTAAATTGTCCACTGTTCGGATTGGGAAAAACGGAAATGAAATTTTCACTAGTGATTTCGTGGGGAACATTAAGAGTAGCACAGCCATTAGGAAAATATATGTCGATAATATTTTGCAGGGCGACAACTGCTGAGTCTCCATGTGAATTATTATATAGAGGAAGCCAAACGTTATACCACCCATTTTCATAATCCGGATTTCCACCGGGAGGTACAGGGCCATTAAAGTAAACCTGGGCATGCTGATTAAACTGAGCACTGTCCATTGGAATAATAGATTGATAATGCACCAAGCGATCACAAATGAGAGAAGAAGGTTGTAAATTATTGCTATGTATTGCAAGAGCCAGAGCAGCTGAATCCTGCGGATGCACGCCCCAGAAATGAATCAATGGACGCAAATCTGCACCCGCTGCTACTGACAACTTCAGAATGCGATCATCAATTTGTCCCAATGGTCCTGGGAGAACACCGTTTTCATAATCGAGATTTACCTGCCGGTAATAATTCTCAAGTGCACCCCAACCAAATAGTGCAGCGATTTCCACATATTTGCCATACCCACGATGCTGGTACCTGACTTCATTTATAGTTGAATCAGAAATATCCATTGGGTCCCCTATGCGGAAATTATGTGTAACCATCCAGTTTATTGCCGACTGGTCACGGCTGCGCCAATACTCATTATCAAATGACCAACCAAATGCACTGTCAATGTCAACACCATATAATTCATTAAAAATTGCTGCAGAGAGAAGATTGACAATAGCTTCTTCTTCCCCGGGAAATTTCTCCATTGCTTGTGCGTGTCCAAGTTCATGAAACTCACTTTCCCACATATGTTCAGCTCCCGGTACTAAAAACCACATTTGACTATTCCCATTTTGAATGGTATATGGGCTATAGGGATTATTGATTTGCGGGTTGCCAATACCATAATAGCCGGGGTACAAAATATGAACGTCCAACATGACATAAAGAATCTGGTTGTTGCGAATTTGTGGATATCCTAACAAATTTGAAACAACATCCATCCTCGCATCCCAGTCTGCCATGAGAGACACAGGGTCGCTATAGTTGTATATAAAACTTGTTGGCACTTGCATCATAAATTTTTCAGATTCAAAATCTGCCCAGGGAGCCGGATTATTCCTCTGAACATTTTGCCATTGGCTTAAAGTGGTAAGGTCAAAACTTTTTGCCGAAAAGAACGGAGCAGGAACTACGTTAGTTAATTCTATCTGTTGCAAACCCGCAGAAGCCTCATAAGGAGTAATGATATAAATTCCTCCTCCGAAAGGATTTGCAATAAGCGTTACTGAATCTGTGATATCGTAAGTATTGGAAATTGTAAAAAATCTTTGAACCGGATTTATAGCGGTATTCATGCGTGGGTGTGCGCCGACAAGTATTTTGAATCCGACATTCACCATTATATTTGGCACTTTTATTTTTCCAATCGAACCGGGAGATAGGTAATAACCGGTTGGTCTTCTTGCGGGAGTTCTCGACCATGCCGTAGGTTTTCCCCAATTAGTCGGCATTGAAGCGTTCACGGTTGCAATGTATGACTGAGATGAGTCAACAGGTAATGGACAAGCTCCGGGAAAATAATCGGACGTCAAATATTTTCTGCCTTGTAAGAAAGTGCTGTAGTGCGCAATTTTATTTTTGGTATATAATACTTCAAATAATTCCTGTTGTATCATGTATATCACCCGGTCATATTCAAAACCATCAAGGGCTCCAGGGGCGTTTGGAAAACCACCCGTTGTTGCAGCATTTAAAAAAAGCGGTCCTGTATTAGTTTCATAACAATTGATTAGGTCGAAGGCTGCTGAAATTACCGAAAGAGTATCAGCGAGATAAAAATGGTTTTGATGAATACTATCAGCTAAAGAATTTATTTGAACAGGAGAAAGCAAGGTGATGTTATTACAATGATCCATCAACTGCTGATAAGCGTTGATAAGCGTTGAGTTAATTAAACCGGGAGGATAATTAAAAAATGTAGTTTCGTTAAAAGCAAACTGACCACCCGATGCCACTAAATTACCATCGATATAAACATTGTAAGAACCATTTCCATACGCGCAACACATTCCATCACCATATGAATCATAAATGGTAAAATGAAGAATGTCCCCAGTGAGATAACAAAGTGTATCATTGTTGGTAGTGCCACTTGCCACAATAGTATTTGCTGTATCTCTTATATCCCAACTTGTTTCATTTGGGTAAGTATCAGGAATAATATTGACAATAATTTGTGAGTAGCCTATTGAACATTGGGCCTGTAACCTTTGTGTTGCACCAATTAGTATCAATGAACACAAAAGTAATCGTGAATAAATTATTTTCATGGTTGCTTTAAGATTAATAAAAATTCTTTGTCTTATATTTCAATTTCTATTCCTGGTCAGCGTAATTTTGTTTGTATTTATATAGTCCTGATAACACGATAACACAAACCATAACCATAGCAAGAGATAAAGAAATAAGTAAAAATGAAATCAAGCCTTCAACAACTTGAGCCCCTTCTTTTCCTCCGGCAATGGGCATCATTTTACCAGCTCCGGTTACGGCTGCAATCGCCACTGCAACAAAGTTTGCAAACGAACCATATACTGCCAATCGAAATGCAGTAGTCAACCACTTGTCTTTTAATGCAAGTTTGTTCCATATCAGTCCGAGGATAATCAAAAACATTCCATTCAATGTTCCTTCAAGATGAGCAGAAAGCCCCATTCTAGGATTTGTCAGTATTGGAATAAACAAACCAATGACTAGCCCAAATAAGAATAATAGAACTCCAAGAAATAAGAGTCGGTCAGCGTATTGCTTTGTTTTAGATATTTTTTGCATAATTTTTTATTAATTATTTTCTATGATTAAAAAATTGTCCGACACCATGAAATCCCGCTAATTGCAAATGGTTGTTGACCTAAATTTCAGGTAGCACCCGTGCTACTTGGATTACTGTAAATGTAGCTTTTTCGCAGACATACTCAAACCAATTAAAAACAGTTCGCCTGATGAAAATTTCAGGCAATTGTTTTTGGCTAAATCAATGGTTTAAAACATACATTTAGCCAATAACGGAGTGATAGTTATTGGCTAAATGTGCACCTTTTTGTATACATTTAGCCAATAACTGCTAATTAGCTATTGGCTAAATAAGTATTTTCCTTACCTTTGTCGTTAAGAACGAATTCTAATGATAATTGGTAGAGAAGAAGAAATAGCAATACTTAGAGACAAGTTTGTTTCATCTAAATCCGAATTTGTAGCACTTTACGGAAGACGCAGGATTGGTAAAACATTCTTGGTAAGAAATGTCTTTGAAGGAAAATTTACATTCCGTATTACCGGTATGACACAAGTTTCATTACAGGAGCAGCTAACTAATTTTAATGATGCGCTACAAGACCAATATCTCCGACCAAATCTGAAAAAAGCAGAGAACTGGAAGGAAGCTTTCAAACAAATCAGTCAGATAGTTGAAAAATCAAAACAAAAGAAAAAAGTTATTTTTATCGATGAGCTTCCTTGGTTCGATACTACTCACTCCGGTTTTATTCCTGCTCTTGAGCATTTTTGGAATAGCTGGGCTTCTGCAAGGAAAGATATTTTACTGATTGTATGTGGATCTGCCGCTTCCTGGATGATAAACAAACTCATTAATAACAAAGGCGGCCTTCACAACCGGGTAACCCAAAAAATAAAAATAGAACCATTCACCTTAAAAGAATGTAACGAACTGCTACTAAACAAGAAAATCACTTTAGATTATTACCAACTCATACAGCTTTATATGGCTTTGGGTGGGATACCATTTTATTGGGATTCCATAGATAAAGGTCTTAGTGCATCTCAGAATATTGACAAGCTCTGTTTTGCAAGAAACGGATTACTTACAGAAGAGTTTAATAACTTATTTAAATCTTTATTTATTAAAGCTGAACGTCATGAGGCTGTCGTGACCACATTGGCGAAGAAAAGCAAAGGCCTTACCCGTGATGAAATCAGTAGAGACAGTAAACTTGCAAATGGAGGTGGTTTAACTCGGCTATTGGAGGAACTGGAGGAAAGCGGGTTCATAAGACGCTACATGCCTTTTGGCAAAAAAGCTAAAAACAGTTTGTACCAGCTAAGCGATTTCTTTTCTTTGTTTCATATTAAATGGATAAAAGGGCAAAGTACACATGGCAAGAATCATTGGGTGAAAATGATTGAAAACCCGAAATACAGGGCATGGAGTGGATATGCTTTTGAACAGGCATGCCTTGCACACATCGAACAAATAAAAGAAGCTTTGGGAATAAGTGGCATGGGAACAGAAACATCTTCCTGGAAAAGTGTTCAATCGAAAGATGGAGCGCAAATTGACCTTGTTATTGATCGCAGAGACGGTGTTATAAATTTATGCGAAATGAAATTTTCCGTTGAACAATTTATTATTGACAAAAAATATGATGCAGAACTACGTAATAAAATTGGAGCTTTTAGAGCTGAAACTCATACTAAGAAAACTATATTTCTTACTCTGATAACTACTTTTGGTTTACACGTAAATGCTTACTCAGGAAATATACAGAGTGATTTAAAAATGGATGTTTTATTTGAAACTATTTAATGTGAATTCGGTAACTTCAATGGAATTCAACAAATCATCAACAAGCGCATCTCTCCCGCTTTTTCCTTTGGTGCACGGTGAAGACAAGGAAGAACTTTACTTTCAGGATGATCAACTGCCAACCTCCATAGGTTACCGAGGCCTAAGTTGATAAGGCGTGCCTTCGGTTTAGCCCGATAATGCAGATCAAAGAAATGTTCACTTAAAAATGTTTCAAATCCTTCATCACTTCCCTGATATAATTTTTTGAGTTCATTACGTATTTCAGGAACAAGCACTTTTTGTTCGGCTTGTGAATTTGGCACTATTTCACTTGACGCGCCATAGTAAGTGCACAAAAAGGTATCGATTGCTATAGGAGAGCGATCTACATGAAAAGAATAAACATCGGTTGGGAAAAACGGATAGTTGTCATCTCTCTCATAGCACTTTATCAGATTAAGGATGGGAGATGCGCCATGAGCTTTCAATACCTTCAAGTCATTTAAAAGAATTTCACGAGCCAATTGCCCTTGTTCACTCAACTCTAGTTCAATAAGCTCCTCTTCATCAATTACCGCCATGTTCCCATTCAGTTCTACCTTTTTAACGATCTCCGAAAAATCACCTATGAGTTGCCGTGTCCAGCAAATCGCATTAATTTTTCCATGAAAAGGCGTGCAAACCAAATCTTGAAAATTTGTAACACCGTGAATTTGATTTTCAGCGTAAGATAAATCTAACCTCATGGTCAGGCTATTTCTTTACAATTTCAACTCTTCTGTTTTTCGTTCTGCCCTCTTCGGTTCTATTATCAGCAACCGGATTTTTTTGCCCCCAACCAACAAAAGACATTCTTGTTTTATCAATTCCTTTCGCAACCAAAGCGTCAAAAATTGCTTTTGATCTATTATTCGATAGTGTTTTATTGCTTTCTGCATCGCCAACATTATCGGTATGCCCTTCAATACTAATTTTAAGAGTTGGGTTATTTTTCAGTAATTCAAAAATTTGATCAACGATTGGAAGTGATTCTTTTTGGATTGTATGTTTTGCAGTTTCAAAAAGAATACTCAATGCAATATAACCATCTTTATTTAATGCATCTAACATTGCATTTGCTGTAATTTCTTGAATCATAGCTTCCATCTCTAAAATATATAATTTTAAATTTGTTCCATTATAAAAATCGCGAAGCATAATTTTGTATTCTTTGCCATTCGATTTTAGTTCAAAACAACCATAATTTGCATCGGTGTAAACTTTTTTACCACCTTTTGCAAGAATTGCATCTTGGTAATTTTTGATGATTTGAAAATTACTTGGCATTTCACCGGTTTCAGTATTAAATATATAATCAATATAAGTTAAATAACCTTCAAATTGAATATCTTCTCCGGCTGCATTGTAAGTATCTAATTTATTGAAATTGGTAGTACATTCAACAATCGAAAAGCCTTTCATACGAGTAAATAATGAATGGTCTTTACATCCGTCAGCATCTTGTGCAAATACTGAACTAAGGTTTAAAAGTATTATTGTCAGAGAAAAAAATAGTTTTTCCATTTTTTTATATTTTAAGATATTATCCTACTCGTATGGCTTTTCGGTGTCGCCCCATTTTTTGTAGTGGTTGCTGGTCTCCACCTTTTCTTTTTCATACTTGTCTGTCGTGAATGATAGCCAAGAAGTGTAAATCAAAATCTTTTTAACTTGATACAAAGCATGCAACTTCGTTTAACCACTGAACTACCAATTTCTTGTAGGTGCTTGCTTTAGCGTTGGCTATTTCTTTTTCCCTTTATTTAATTGTTTCGTCTTTTTTTCTTCGGGTAAATAATTGATTTTTGAAACTACTTTTTCGCCGGTCTTTATTTCTAAAGCTTTTCTTGCGTCACCCGCAATTCGTCCACCTTGCCTGGCGGCCACTTTGTTTTGAATAAATCCATTTGGATTTTTTGTTTTAACAATTGCTGTTGTCGAAGCTTCACCTAGCATTGAAAAAATTAATTCAAGATCGGTCATATGGTCTCTAAGGTTTTGGCCTTTCA
>CAYHCU010000030.1:0-18193 GCA_964355035.1 uncultured Flavobacteriales bacterium
TCATCAGCTAAACGAGTAGCCATTGATTTTTCTGCGCTTCCGGATAAGCTCGTTTTTTTCTGTTCGATCTTACTTGCTTTTCCTTCTACCCATGCTTCAATTTTTGCATCTGCTTGTTCTTGCGTAATTACTCCTTTGGTAACACCCTTTTGAAGGTGATTACGGAAAAGAACTCCTTTGTAAGAAAGGATAGCACGACAAGTTTCTGTCGGTTGAGCTCCGTTGGTTAGCCAAGCTAACGCTTTGTCGGAGTTGAGGTTAATGGTCGCAGGGTTCGTGTTGGGGTCGTAGTTACCGATTACTTCGATAAACTTTCCATCCCTCGGAGCACGAGCATCTGCTACCACAATATGATAATAAGCATTATGCTTTTTACCATGACGTGATAATCTGATTTTTACTGACATTTTTCTTCTATTTTGATGGTTACTGAATTCCCTCTTCCGCCGACCTAAGTGGATCAACATTCTCCGATGCTGTTTTAAAAAGGGTTGCAAATATCCACTTTTCCGGTTAATAATCAAAGCCAAATCGAAAGATTGTTTAAGAGGTTGAAAAAATGTCTAAGATTTTGAAAAAAGTGCAATTTAGTTGCAAAAAATTGGTATTTTTGAGACACATTCGAACCGGGAAAACCGGTTTTTTTACGTCGTTTCTGAGATTCCCCTGATGAAAGATAATTATTTAGCTGAACTGAACGAAGCCCAGCAAGCTGCGGTAATCCAACTTAATGGTCCGATTATGATCATTGCAGGTGCCGGTTCAGGAAAAACAAGAGTGCTTACTTACCGTATCGGCCATTTGCTTAAAAATGGAGTCGATGCCTTTAATATTCTTGCTCTGACGTTTACGAATAAAGCATCCAAAGAAATGCGCGCCCGTGTCGAAAAGATAACTGGTAGCGAAGCGAAAAATCTGTGGATGGGAACTTTCCATGCCGTCTTTGCGAAGATTTTAAGAATAGAAGCTGAAAAACTTGGCTATCCTTCCAACTTTACCATATATGATACCGATGATGCAAAAAGTTTATTGAAAGACATCGTTCGCGAGCAGGGATTGGATGAAAAACTCTATAAAGCAGACATCGTTTTAAATAGAATTTCTTCTGCAAAAAACAATCTTTATTCCTGGAGTGAATATCAAAAAAACACGGAGTTTGTTGCCGACGATTATTCGACCGGTCGACCAAAGCTTGGCGAACTTTATGAGATCTATGCAAAGCGCTGCTTCAAAGCATGCGGAATGGATTTCGATGATTTGTTATTTAACACGTGGGTTCTTATTTCCAAATTTCCGGAAGTGCTAAATAAATATCAACATAAATTCAAGTACATTTTAGTTGACGAGTTTCAGGATACTAACTTTGCTCAGTATTCTATTGTCAAAAAATTAGGTGCTGCGTTTGAAAATATTTGTGTTGTCGGTGATGATGCGCAATCAATTTATGCATTTCGGGGAGCAAATATTCAGAATATCCTTTCGCTTCAACGTGATTACCCGGACCTTCAGGTATTTAAACTGGAGCAAAATTATCGCTCTACCAAGGTAATTGTAAACGCTGCAAATAGTGTGATTGAAAAGAATAAAAACCAGCTTAAAAAAGAGATTTGGACGCATAACGATGAGGGAGATAAGATAAAATTAATGCGAGCCTTGAGTGACAATGAAGAGGGTGTAATGGTCGCCAATTCAATTTTTGAAAACAAGGTCAATCATCAATGGAATAACAAGGATTTTGCAATTCTTTATCGAACCAATGCACAGTCTCGTTCAATGGAAGAGGCATTGCGGAAAAAAAATATTCCTTACCGGATCTATGGCGGACTATCATTCTATAAGCGGAAAGAAATTAAAGATTTGTTAGCCTATTTCAGATTAGTGATCAACCACAATGATGAAGAAGCGTTAAAACGAATAATTAATGTGCCGGCACGGGGTATTGGAAAAACAACTATTGAGAAGTTAATTGTTACTGCTTCTGAAAAAGAGAAAAGTATCTGGGAGCTGATTTTAGACCCACTCCAAAATCTCTGCTCTTTTAATTCAGGAACTCATGGAAAAATAAATGAGTTTGTGACAATGATCAGAAGTTTCGAAGTGAAAATGAAATCAGAAAATGCTTTCAATCTGGCAAACACTATTTCTACTTCATCCGGATTATTACGTGAATTGTACCAGGATAAAACCCCTGAAGGATTAAGTCGCTATGAGAACATTCAGGAGTTATTGAATGGTATTAAAGAGTTTGTTGATACAGGAAGAAGCATTACTCCTGATGGTGATGAGGATGTGAATCAAGATCCCGATACAGTTGTCAGAACATTAGATAGATACATGCAGGATATCGCACTCTTAACAGATGCTGATGACGATGAAGAAGGTGGCGACGATAAAGTTTCATTAATGACAATTCATGCCTCAAAAGGATTGGAATTCCCTGCAGTGCATATCGTAGGACTGGAAGAGAATCTATTCCCCTCTCAAATGGCAATGAATTCAAGGGAGGATTTGGAGGAGGAACGTCGTTTGTTTTATGTGGCCATTACCAGAGCAGAGAAAAAATTAATAATTAGCTATGCAAATTCCAGGTATAAATGGGGTAATTTAATCTCCTGCGAACCTTCCCGTTTTATTGAAGAAATCGACCCTAAATTTATTGAAGAAACTGTTGTTCATTCCTCTCGCAATAATTTGGCTTTTGAAGAAATGCCTTTTGATCGCTGGGAAAAACCGACCACTTCTTCAAAGCCCGTGCTTTCTGAAATTCAAAAGAAACTGAACAATGGAAGCCTGAAAAAGGTATCGACTTCACCCTTAAATTCGAGTACTCCTGTTTTTGAAGGTGATGACGCCGGGAAACTTGTTGAAGGGATGGACGTTGAACATGTGAAGTTTGGTCTCGGAAAAGTGATGCTAATTGAAGGTAATTCCGGTGATTTAAAGGCCACTGTCTTCTTTCCGGGCTTTGGAAACAAGCAACTTCTTCTCAGATTCGCTAAATTACGGATAGTTGGCTAATGTCAATTCAATCTCTATATTTGCATAATATATACGGGCCTAAAAAGTTGGCCCATTACGGCTTAGTTAATTCGTTTTTCTGGCCCGTATTAATCAAAATCAATTTAAATGGCAATAAGAAGAAAAAAATCAACCACAAAGGTTGAGATTTTTACAGATATTCAACATCTGGAATATAACACGCAAAGAACTCAATTGAGAATTGCAGAATATGGCAGAAGCATTCAAAAAATGATCGATGCTGCTATCCTAATTGAAGATCGCGAGAAAAGGAATAAAATAGCTGTTACTATTGTAAATGCTATGTCTATGCTGAATCCTTCGGTTCGCGATATTACAGATTATAAACAAAAACTTTGGGATCATCTTTTTATTATTTCTGATTTTAAATTAGATGTGGATAGCCCATATCCTGTTCCTGAAAGATCTGTTGTGCATGCTAAACCGGAACCTGTTTCTTATCCGACAAGTGATATCCGTTACAAGTACTATGGTAAAGTGATGGAAGATATGATTCGTAAGATGACAGACATGGAAGACAGTCCTAAGAAAGAACAAATCATCCAGAATCTCGCGAACTTTATGAAAATGTCGTACCTGACGTGGAATAAAGATACTGTGGATGATGTTACAATTTTCCACCATATGGAAGAGCTTTCAAAAGGAACAGTAAAACTTCACGATACCGTTCGTTTAAATCATACTGCAGAAATTTTGGCTTTGAGTAAGGAGAAACAGCGCGACAATCATATTGCTAAACCTAAAGGGCGTCAGCAAATGAATAAAAACAGTAATATTAAACGTCGAAAAAAATAATTTTTGCAAAAAATGCCAACTTCGAAATTTCGCTACTCTTCCGAACCGGAACCTCATAAGACTCGCACCAAGCAAATCTTAAGCAAGTATCCGCAAGTAAGAAACCTCATTGGAAAGAATCCCTGGACAATTTTTCCACTGGTAGGAATTGTTGTTGGAATGGTATTGATTTCATATTTTTTGAAAGATAGTTCATGGTGGCTGATTTTTTTAGTTGCCTACGTAGTAGGGGCTTTTGGAAATCATTCTTTGTTTGTAATGATCCATGAGTGTTCTCATAATCTTTTGTTCAAAGGTAAAACGCTTAATTACTTTGCATCAATGCTAGCGAATTTGCGACGCGTTTTTCCAAGCGCTGTTTCGTTTACACGTTATCATAGAATGCGTCATGTGCATCAGGGAAATTATGATCTGGATGCTGATTTACCGAATTTATGGGAAGCTCGTTTCTTAGGGAATAATTTTTTGAGTAAAGTTATTTGGTGGTTATTTTATCCAATCATTCAAACTGCACGAACTTTTCGATTGAAATTAATTAAACCAATCGATAGTTGGGTGATTCTGAATTGGATTGTCCAATTTACTTTTAACTTTCTTATCGTTTACTTTTTTGGATGGAAAGCGCTTTCATTTATGTTAATTAGCTTCTTCTTTTCTATCGGTTTTCATCCTCTTGGAGCCAGATGGATTCAAGAGCATTTCCTAACGTTAGATCAGAATCAAGAAACTTACAGCTACTACGGTTTTTTCAATACTGTTGCTTTTAATGTTGGTTACCATAATGAGCATCATGATTTTCCTTCCATTCCATGGAACAAATTACCGGAGTTGAAAAAGCAGGCACCATCCTTCTACGATACTCTCAAATCTCACAAATCCTGGACCCGCCTTTTCTTCCGGTTCTTGTTTGATAATAAAATCACTTTGCATAGCCGAATTTTACGTGATGACAGTTCAAAAGAGAAGTCGCTTAAATTCGAAGATCAACCGGTTAAATATTACTAATAGAAATTACAATTGATTTGTGTTTTCTGTGCTCCGGTTTCCACCCGGCAAGATGAGCCGGAGACACAAAAGAACACACAAGTTTGATTCTTACGGGAATCATCTATTGAGAAGAGGAATACTCCTGCTGAATTGTTTTCCTTCGAGGGTCTTCACTGATAGTATATAAATACCGGCACTTAATCCTGATAAATCTATTGTATGATTAATTGCATTCACACTTTCTTTCTTCACTACCCGACCCTGTGTATCAAAAAGCTGAAATGAAGAGATTGTATTTGATTGTAATTTCAAATTCATTTCTGAAGCGTTTAGGTTTGTAATTAGTTCATTTGAATTTTCCAAACTGCTTTTTCTGAACAGTCCGTTATTCTTTAACATTGAATAAGGATACCAAACAGATCCCGAACATTTATTTGCGGTTGGATTACTCGTTGAATATTGATTTTCAGAATACTCAAAACAGGAGCAACCGGCGCACATATACAAAGGGTCGTTTAGCTTGTCGAGGAAAGCTTGTTCGACTGAATACATATTTCCTGATGCCATGCCAATTGTTCCTGCTAAATATCTTCCCAAATGTTCTAATGGAATGTTTGGTGAATTGCAGAAATTGAATGAATTGCTCTGTGCACTGAAGCCGCAATAAAACGTTGTGCCGTCACGGGAAAATTGATCTGAAAGAAGATGCAGCAATCTGCAATTGATATCATAAGCGCCGTTTGCATTATATGGACTGGTATAAAACGGTATCATCATTCTATCTATCAATGGATCTGCTTGTTCAATCTGATCCGTTGCTGTCCAACCGCTTAACCTGAAAAAATCAGTAGGGTCAAATTCTGTTTCAATCGAGATATTCGGGCAAGCGCATTTTAGCAATTGCAAAACATTCAACGTTAATTTAAAAGTTTCGAATCTGCTTTTAACAACTGCCATTGAATTAGAGCTTGCATCTTTCCAATATGGATCTTCAAGGTAAAATACATCAAATGCTGAGCGACACGGATTGCAGGAATTTGGCCCGAATTGTTTACTGAATTTGATAGCACGTAAGAAAAATTTAATCGTCTCCGAGCGTTGAAGGTCGCTATAATTTTGAACTGAATTGATTAGCGAATCTAATTGATGCTGTGTATATAAATTCCCATTGGAACGGCAATTTCGGGAAAAGTAATCGGAAGCTCTCATACTGCCACTTGCAAGGGTGTAGTCGTACTTTCTACCTACTATTCCAATCTTTAACTGCGGAAAATCATGACGCAATTCTCGTAGAAAAATTCTGAAGGATGGTTCGAGGGCAGGATTTCCAATGACCTTTCCATGATCCAAATCGTACAATGATATCATTCCAATAAAATTTTCCCTTATGTACGTTTTTAGTTCATCCAGAGAAGCAAGAGGATTCCCATTTCTGATATCAGCAACAATATCGTCAGTGCAATCAACAAACATTGCTCTGGTATATGGGAAATTATTAGTAGGCGGAGCCTGATGTTGCTGAGCGGTTTGTGCATTTATTTGCAATGCAGTAAAAACCGCCAGGAGTAGTGTGTATATTAGTTTCATCTTTTTTTGACAAAGATGAAAGTTGAAAATCACTTCTGCATCCAATAGATGCTAGTGATTTTTTTATCCTTCTTTCATTAAACAGAATCTGTTCAAAACTTTAGTGTTGTCAATGGTAAAGTATGCAATAGATATTTTTTCTTCGTATGTCGATTCATGTCGGCTAAAAAGGAAGTTATGGCAAATAGTTTTGAAGTAACAGGTGGGTGTGAACTCTCAGGAGAATTAGTTCCTCAAGGAGCGAAAAATGAGGCGCTGCAGATTTTATGCGCTGTCTTGTTAACCCCTGAGAAGATGGTGATCAGAAATATCCCTGATATCGTTGATGTAAATAAATTGATTGAGTTGCTTCAGCATTTAGGTGTAGAAGTAGAGCAAACAGGTATCCTCAAAGGAGAGTTTACCTTCCATGCGAAAAATATCAATCTCGATTACCTTGATACTCCTGATTTCAAAAAGAAAGCTTCAGCCCTACGAGGTTCTATTATGATTGTCGGACCATTGCTGGCACGTTTTGGAAAAGCCCGTATTCCAAAACCAGGCGGTGATAAAATTGGTCGTCGGCGTTTGGATACGCATTTTGTCGGCTTTCAGACATTAGGTGCACAGTTCGAGTACAATGAGCAAGATGGATTTTATAATGTCACAGCTAAAAAACTGAAAGGTGCTTACATGCTGCTTGACGAAGCTTCAGTTACCGGTACAGCGAATATTGTAATGGCCGGTGTAATGGCAGAAGGAACAACTACAATTTACAATGCGGCCTGTGAGCCATACTTACAGCAGCTTTGTAATATGCTCAACAGGATGGGTGCAAAAATCTCAGGCATCGGTTCTAATTTGCTCGTGATTGAAGGTGTTACATCTTTGAAAGGAACCGAACACAAAATGCTTCCGGATATGATTGAGATTGGTTCTTTCATTGGTCTGGCTGCTATGACTAAATCAGAGATTACAATTAAGGAAGTTGGTTATCCGCATTTGGGAATTATTCCTGAAATGTTTAGGAGATTAGGTATTCAAATGGAATTACGTGGCGATGATCTGTTCATTCCACGTCAGGAAAATTATGAGATCGAATCTTTTATTGATGGATCTATACTTACCGTTGCCGATGCAATTTGGCCCGGATTTACCCCCGATCTATTAAGCGTAGTTTTAGTAACAGCCACGCAGGCCAATGGAACGGTTTTGATCCATCAGAAAATGTTTGAAAGCCGTTTGTTCTTCGTCGATAAATTAATTGACATGGGAGCACAGATTATTTTGTGTGATCCTCATCGGGCCACAGTAATCGGCCTCAATCGCAAAGTGCCTCTTAAAGCTATTCAGATGACTTCACCGGATATCAGAGCCGGAGTTGCTTTGTTGATTGCTGCTTTATCTGCTAAAGGAAAAAGCGTCATTCACAATATAGAGCAAATTGACCGCGGTTACCAGCGCATTGATGAACGGCTGAATGCTATTGGGGCTAAAATTCTTCGTGTAAAGGATTAGTGTGATTTTTATCGCGAAATTTGAAATTTCTAATTGGTTTTCTCGTTATATTTGCCTGACAAATGGCAGGATAATTGCCTTTAAAGGCCTGCAAAAAAAATATACATGAAAAAAATACTATTCGCTTTAGCTGTTTTGGTTTCTACTTCAACAGTAAGCAATGCTCAAAAACCCGTAACTACTATCGGTACAGAAATAGGGAATAAAGCTCCTGAATTGAATTTCCAATCACCGGAAGGTAAACCAATCCCTCTTTCCAGTTTAAAGGGTAAATTGGTTCTAATCGATTTCTGGGCTTCCTGGTGCAGACCATGCCGCGGTGAAAACCCAAATGTTGTGTCCGCTTACAATAAATTTAAAAACTCGAATTTTAAAAGTGGAAAAGGATTTACCGTATATGGTGTTTCACTTGATAAAGACAAAGCTGCCTGGATGGATGCAATTAAACAAGATGGTCTCAGCTGGACAACACACGTGAGTGATTTAAAATGGTGGCATTCTGATGCAGCGGCTCTGTATAATGTTCAATCCATCCCTGCAAATTGGTTAATCAATGGTGAAGGAATAATCATAGGAAAAGATCTTCGCGGAGCTGCACTTGATCAGGCAATACAGAATCAGGTAAAATAAACTTAAAAGAAATTATTTACAAAAAGTAGGAGGGATTATTCTTCTGCTTTTTTTTATTGACGTCACTTTTTTTATTGCCGTCACTTTTAAGTGACGGACTAAGGAATAAACTACAATTCGGCTTTAGCAGTGCAAAGGATTATTAAAGTCAACAAATACCTGTCAAAGCCACAGGTCGCTCCTACGGAGCTAAACTTTAGACAGCCCTTTTTTCTACAAACAGTTTGCTCCTATGGAGCATAAATATTGCCTCCAATAAACACCTTAAAAAAAGCGCTGATTGAAAAAGCGTTTGTTGAAGTATACAAAGTAGTTCCGTTAGGGACGTCCTGTTAGTAGAAACAAACAGTAAACGTAACAGCAGCTCCGTAGGAGCGACCTGTATATCATGAAATCCTGTGTTATTATATCCCCAATTCAGGTTAGAATGACGCTTGAATATGAAATAATTTTAGAGTGCATCTTTAATTCCGCTTAACATTCTGCCCAGTACGTCAAATTCATAGTAATAAAATAAAATAATGTGAGTTTTGCAATAAGTTTCATAATTTTAGTTTTTAATAAATTTGTACACTAGTTGCTCTTGGTTTAGAGTCAAAGAAATAAAATAAATCCCGACACTAAGTTCGGCAATATTAATTTTATATGGAGAGGTGCAAATTTCCTGTTTGCAAATTTGACCAATTGAATTTGTGATTTTCACTAACAGTGAACTGTTTTCTGAGAAATCTTTTTTATTAATGTAAATAAAATCCTGTGAAGGATTAGGAAATATTGAAAAGTCTGAATTCGCGTCAATCAAAACTACCTGATCTACAATAGAACTTACATCAAGAATCAATGGCCATGCATCCACAACAGTGGTCGGATTAAAGTGATAATTTGTGACATCACCATCGCCGGATTCTGTAGTCCCTGTCGTCAATAATTTTCCATTGGTAAATTTACAATCATATAAATACTCTCCATAACTTCCTCCATAACAATTCGTTTGTATGATAAGTCCAGTGGTATCCATTTCAACAATTAAATAATCACTAGTCGATGAATTGTTATGATTATTTGTAACATCACCGTCATTTGAAGCAGAAGATGCGCCGATTAATAATTTATTTCCTGCAAAAATGGGTGAAGTGAAAATCACGTCAGCGTAAGTTCCACCTATACATTTTTGCCAAAGAAGAATCCCGGTGCTGTCAATCTTAAATATCCATCCGTCAATACTACCGTGATTGCCAATTACATCCCCATCATTCGATTCCGTCCATCCGGTAATATAAATATCCCCAACCGAATCTTCAGCAGCGCCAAAACCGGCATCCCATTGACTTCCTCCATAGGTTTTTTGCCATAGCAAATTTCGCATAGAATCAATTTTTACGACCCACACATCTCCGCTACCATGATTAAACGTAATATCTCCATCATTTGAAAATGTTGAACCTACCAATAAAAAATTTCCATCATGAAGTCGGATGATTTTATGACACTGATCGTAACCGGAGCCTCCATAAACCTGACTATTATAACCAATTGAATCAGACGTTACAACATAAAAATCAAAATCTCCATGGCCGAAAGTAGTATTACTTTTGCCAACTGACCAAAAATGATTATTGCTTGTGCATAAGATGTCATATCCAATTTCATCGGAATTTGGAAAACCATATCCATGATTAAACGTCGTAATATTACCTGAACTATCGACAACAGCAATCCATAAACTAGAATAGGTTGCAAGTCCTCTCCACCACCCTGTTAAAGCAAATTCACTATCGTTTATTTTAACAAGACTTTGAACCTCCGCATCTATGCTGAGGCATTTACTCCAAACTACATTCCCTACGGAATCCATTTTAATCATCCAGGGGTTCTGTAACGTTGTAGCTCCCTGGTAACAGGAGGCCGGCAGATCACCGTTATTTGTTGTTGAACTTGAACCGGCTACATAAACGTTTCCATTGCTATCAGATTCAATAGCGTAACCATAGTCGTCATGATTTCCTCCACTAGCCCTCTCCCAAATTATAGGCTGAGCTAAAACACTCATGTTACTGATTAAGAATAGGAGTAAAAAACTTTTCATTTTGATATAAATAACATTCGTTAAAAAAACACTAACTTAATTCGTACTTTAGGAGTGGGTCCAGAAAATTCTTCTCAAATATATAAATAGTTTTGAATTGGGATTAATAATTGCGTGTAGTTTGTAGTTTCTTACCCAATATAAATATGTCTTTCTTCTTAGCTGAATAACGATTGGATTTGAAAGTATTCCAATAGAAAACCGTATCTTCGCCCCCTGCCAAAATGGCCTGTAAATGGGTTGTGGCAAAGTACTTGAAGAAAGTCTATAAACCACGAAATTTTGTCAATTTTTAACAATATCAGAAAAAAAATGAAGTCGAAAGAACAAACTAATGACATGGAAAATAATGTCGAGAATGAAAACCTTGAAGCGGAAAACTCTCCGGTGGAGGAATTGCTGGGCGATGCAGTAGTTGAAGAAATTGATCCGATTGCAAAATTAGAGGCAGAATTAACGGTGTCGCAAGACAAATACCTTCGTATGTACTCCGAATTTGAGAACTATAAACGCCGCGTTTCCCGTGATCGAATTGAACAAGCTAAACTTGCCGGTTCAGATATTTTTTTAACGATTCTCCCAATCATTGATGATTTGGAACGTGCAATGAAATCAATTGAAAGTACAAACGATGTTGAAGCTATAAAAGCCGGACTAAAATTAATTTATACTAAACTTAAATCTACTACAGAAAATAAGGGGTTGAAATCAATGGATGCGACGGGTAAAGTTTTTGATCCGGAATTGCATGATGCAATTACAAATGTTCCTGCACCTTCAGAGGCGATGAAAGGAAAAGTAATTGAAGAAGTTGAAAAAGGATATTTTCTGAATGACAAAGTGATTCGTCATGCTAAAGTGGTAGTCGGTAATTAAGTGTTTGAAAATAAATCATGACTAAAAGAGATTATTACGAAATATTAGGCGTAACAAAAGGTTCTGCTGAAGGCGATATAAAAAAAGCGTATCGGCAAATGGCTTTGAAATTTCACCCTGATAAAAATCCGGGCAATAAAGAAGCTGAAGAAAAATTTAAAGAAGCTGCAGAAGCTTATGAAGTTCTTAGCAGCCCTGAAAAACGTCAACGTTATGATCAGTTTGGTCATCGTGGAATGAATGGTAGCGGCGGTGGTGGACAAGGCGGAATGAATATGGAAGATATCTTCTCGCATTTCGGAGATATTTTCGGCGATGGAAATTCTTTTGAAAGTTTCTTTGGAGGTGGTGGTGGTCGCGGTGGTCGCAGAGTAAATCGTGGAACAAATTTAAGAGTGAAAGTTAGTTTAACTCTCGAAGAAATTGCTCATGGTGTAGAAAAGAAAATAAAAGTAAATAAAAGTGTTTCTTGTACTTCTTGTAAAGGTTCAGGCGCTCAGGACGGCGCAGCATTTCATAAGTGTACAACTTGCAATGGAGCAGGACAGGTTCATAGAGTAACAAGTACTTTCATCGGACAAATGAGGACAACTTCGACTTGTCCGACTTGTAATGGTGAAGGCCAAACAATTCAAAACAAATGTAAAGGTTGCCACGGTACCGGTTTGCAACATGGAGAAGAAGTAATTTCAATCAATATTCCTGCAGGCGTCGGTGAAGGAATGCAACTAACCGTTAGCGGTAAAGGAAATGCAGCCGAACGCGGAGGTGTAGCAGGCGATCTTTTCATCGTCATTGAAGAAACAAAACATCAGCATTTACAGCGTGATGGTAATAATCTGTTACACGACCTGTATATCAACTTTGCAGATGCATCATTGGGCACAACGGTTGAAATTCCAACAATTGACGGCCATGCAAAAATTAAAATCGATCCGGGTACTCACGCCGGAAAAGTGCTACGTTTAAAAGGTAAGGGATTGCCTTCGATTAACAGCTATGGCAAAGGTGATCTGTTGGTCAATATTAATGTCTGGACACCTCAACATGTTTCTTCAGAAGAAAAGAAGATTTTGGAACAATTGCGAAACTCTCCGAATTTTAAACCAAATCCCGGAAAAGGCGATAAAAGCTTCTACGACAGAATGAAAGAATTCTTCAATTAATTGTTTGTTACTATTGAAAAAATATTTGAACCCTGACTGAGAAATCTGCCGGGGTTTTTTACATTTACACATCTTCTGAAATCATTATGAATATTCTTGAAATTGAAAATGTCTCTAAAAACTACGCCTCTCATAGAGCGCTAGAGGGCATAACGCTTCACATTCCTTCCCAATGTGTATTTGGCTTGCTTGGGCCGAATGGTGCAGGGAAAACTTCTCTCATTCGGATCATCACGCAGATTACTGCTCCTGATACAGGTCGCGTTCTTTTTAATGGTCAGCCGTTAAATGGAGACCATGTTCGTCGGATGGGGTATTTGCCTGAAGAACGTGGGCTTTATAAGAAAATGGAAGTCGGAGAGCAAGCGCTTTATCTGGCCCGACTAAAAGGCATGTCAAAGGCTGATGCTTTGAAAAAATTAAAATATTGGTTTGAAAAATTTGAGATTGAGGCTTGGTGGAAAAAGAAAGTGGAAGAGCTTTCTAAAGGGATGGCGCAAAAAGTTCAATTTATCACCACTGTCCTCCATGAACCGGAGTTTTTAATTCTAGATGAACCTTTTACAGGTTTCGATCCGATAAATGCTGAATTGATAAAAAACGAATTGTTGGAATTGAGAAGTAAAGGAGCAACAATTGTTCTTTCAACGCATCGTATGGAAAGTGTAGAAGAACTCTGTAACCATATTGCTTTAATTGATAAGGCACATGTGATTCTGGAAGGTTCAGTGAAAGAGATTAGAAAACAATTCAGAAGTCATACGTTCGAAATTCAATATGTGGGAAATAGAATTGGTTTTACAAATGCATTGTGGACAGGTTTTGAACTTCTTGATCTGAAAGAGGAAGCGGAGCATAATACAGCGAAGGTAAAAATGATTGGTGACCATTCTGTGAATGATTTACTGTCAATACTGATGCCGCATGTTCAGATTTTAGGATTGCGGGAAATTATTCCCAGCATGAATGATATTTTTATAAAACAGGTAAGTGAAAACAAAAATTAATTGTCAAGAGTAAAAAAAACAGATCATGAATAAAATACTTTTAGTTATACAACGCGAATATCTTACAAGAGTAAAAAAGAAGTCTTTCATTATTATGACTATCCTTGGCCCCTTGTTGATGAGCGGAATTTTTGTTTCTGTATTTCTTTTGGATAAAGTCGATACAGAAGTAAAAACAATTGCTGTAATTGACGACACACATATTTTCGTCAATAAATTTAAGGATAGTGAAAGAGTGAAATTTGAATATCTTAATGAAGGAATAAATAAAGCCAGAGATGAGAGTAGAAATCGTGGCTATTTCGGAATTCTTCAAATCCCTGCTACTGAAAATTTAAGTAGCCTTGAAAAAGCAGTAACGTTTTATTCGGAGTCGCAACCGGGATTTGATATTATTTCGAAAATTAAATTCACGATTGAAAAAGAAATAAATACTCAAAAATATATAGCCGCCGGTATTGATGAAAAAAAATTACTTGAGATAAAAACAGATGTCGACATTCAAACTCGTGACCTTGAAAATAAAGAGACAAGTACGCCTCTGACAACAGGATTAGGTTTTGCAGCTGGATTGATGATCTACCTTTTTATATTCATTTACGGTGCAATGGTTATGCGGGGAGTTCTTGAAGAAAAGACAAGTAGAATAGTTGAGGTAATTATTTCTTCTGTGAAACCATTTCAATTGATGATGGGAAAGATTATCGGTGTAGCTCTCGTTGGTTTAACACAATTTTTATTATGGGTGGTTTTAAGTTCTGCAGTGTTTTTTACGCTGACTTCATCATTGATGGCGGGTAAAAGCGATAAAGAAAAAGCTGAGATGATCATCAAATCGAGGCCGGGGATGGAAGCTGCTATTGCTCAAGCCGGAGACGATTCGCCTATGAAAGGGGAGAACATGATGAAACTTGATTCGATATTGGGAACTATTAATTTTCCATTGCTTATCGGAATGTTTATTTTCTATTTTCTTGGAGGCTATTTATTGTACAGTGCTTTATTTGCTGCCATTGGTGCTGCAGTAGATTCGGAAACAGATACTCAACAATTTATGTTGCCGGTTACCATTCCACTGGTCATTGCTTACATCGCTGCGGCAAGTGTCATTAATAACCCTCAAGGCAATGTCGCCTTTTGGTTCTCTGTAATTCCTCTTACTTCGCCAATTGTGATGATGGTAAGAATTCCTTTTGGTGTTCCTTGGCAGCACATAGCTTTGTCAATGATTTTATTGATTGGTGGATTTATTTTTACCACCTGGATTGCCTCAAAAATTTATCGTACAGGAATTCTTATGTATGGTAAAAAAGTAACCTATAAGGAACTTTGGAAGTGGCTTCGGTTTCATAACTAATAAAATAATTTCTGAATGTGAGAATTGCTATTCTGGATCTTGGAACGAATACATTTCATTTGTTGATCGCTTCGGTCAATAAAAATGGCACTTGGAAAAAGATATTCAAATCAAAGTCTGTCGTTAAGTTAGGCGAAGGAGCAATTCACACTAATAAAATAGCTCCGATTCCTTTTGGAAGAGGAATAAAAGCACTTCAGCATTATCAGAAAATAATCGATACCCATAAGCCTGAAAAGATTTTCGCTTTTGCAACTTCTGCAATTAGAGGAGCCGTGAATGGAAAGGAATTTGTCAGAGTAGCAAAAGAAGAAACAGGTATTGACATCACTGTGATTTCCGGAAATAAGGAAGCAGAATTCATTTATTTGGGAGTTCGTGATTGCGTGAAATTGGATGAGAAACCTTCTCTGATAATGGATATTGGAGGCGGCAGTACTGAATTTATCATAGCTAATGACCGAAAGATATTTTGGAAATTTAGTTATACTATTGGTGCCGCAAGATTGCTTGAAATATTTAAACCTTCGGATCCATTAAAATTAGTTGAATTAAAAAAAATTGAAAAGTTTCTGCAGGAAGAACTTGTTCCGATGTTCGATGCTGTGAAAAAATACAAACCTATTCAACTTATTGGCTCTTCCGGTTCGTTTGACACTTTTGCTGAAATGATAGGATATCGATTTTATAATCGAAATGTTATCAAGAATGTTAACACTTATCGTTTCAATATTGACGAATATCATCGTTTACATGAATTGATATTATTTTCGACAACAACTCAAAGAAACAGAATGAAGGGTTTGATAAAAATGCGGGTAGACATGATTGTGCTTTCTGCAATTTGTACTTCGTTAGTATTGAAAAAAACAGGGATTAATGAAATGCTATTATCCAAATATGCATTGAAAGAAGGAGCATTGGCACAAGCGGTTGAAAACATTTTCTTATCTTCGCCCTCTATATTTAAATAGAATTATGGCCAGGATATTAATCATCGACGATGAGAAAGCAATTTGCAATACGCTAAAGGATATTCTTACCTATGAAAAGTATGAAGTTGAAGTTGCTTTTGATGGCGCAGAAGGTATAAAGAAAGCTGAATCCGGAAATTTTGATTTAGTACTTTCTGATATAAAGATGCCTAAAATGGATGGGATTGAAGTCCTGGTGAAACTGCAGGAAATGAATCCGGATTTGCCTGTTGTAATGATTAGTGGCCATGGAACTATTGAAACTGCGGTTGAAGCTTTGAAAAAAGGTGCTTACGATTATATTTCAAAACCGCCGGATTTAAATCGCTTGCTTGTTACAGTGAGAAATGCTTTGGATCGTTCTTCTTTAATAACAGAGACGAAAATCCTGAAAAGAAAGATTTTTAAAACACGTGAAATGGTCGGCGATTCTCTTGCGATCAGTCAGATAAAGGAGATTATTGATAAAGTTGCACCAACAGAGGCAAGAGTTCTTGTTACAGGAAGTAATGGAACAGGAAAAGAATTGGTTGCACGATGGATCCATGAGAAAAGTAATCGTGCTTCCGGACCAATGGTTGAAGTGAATTGTGCTGCTATTCCCTCTGAACTTATCGAAAGTGAATTATTTGGTCACGAGAAGGGCGCTTTTACTTCTGCAATAAAACAACGTATTGGTAAATTTGAACAAGCTTCAGGTGGTACTTTATTTTTGGATGAGATTGGTGATATGAGCCTTTCAGCACAATCGAAAGTGCTTCGTGCATTGCAGGAAAATAAAATTACGCGCGTAGGTGGCGAAAAGGAAATCGCCGTGAACCCAAGAGTAGTTGCCGCAACGAACAGAGATTTAATGGAGGAAATAAAAAAAGGAAATTTCAGAGAAGATCTTTATCATCGTCTTTCTGTTATTTTGATCCATGTGCCTTCGCTTAACGAGCGTAAGGATGATATTCCTGTTCTGGCAAATTATTTCATCAATGAAATTTGTCAGGATTATGGAATGTCGGCAAAATCATTTACCTCGGAGGCTCTTAAAGAATTGCAAAAAATTGATTGGACAGGAAATATCCGTGAACTACGAAATGTAGTGGAGCGACTGGTAATTTTGTCTGATAAAAAAATAACTGAAAAGGAAGTAATTCAATTCGCAGGAAAAAAGAATTAACTATGACAAAGTATAAAACAATTCATCGCTATAATCAAAATTACAAGAACTTTAATTTTTCAGATCTTACTCCTGAACCGCAGGAAGAGTTTCTTGAATTAACAGTTGAATTAGATGCTGAAGGTCGTGTACTTTCAGAACGCAAATTTACAGAAGATGGTGAATTGGAAGAAGAAAGTACCTATTCCTATGGTGCACATGGTAAATTAATTGAGCATGAATTGTTTTATGCCATTGATGATGCTCATGAAAAGCGAGTTTTAGAACGGGATGAAAAAGGAAATTTGGTGAGTGAAATTAAGTTTTATGGCAGCGATGAAGGCTCAAGAACAAACTATGAATACGATGAAAAAGAAAATATCATTGCAATAGTTATTCTTGATGAAGACGGAAATTTTACTTCCAGAGAGGAAATTATTTATAATGATAAAGGATCTATTGTTGAAAGAACAATTTTTGATTCCGATAAGAAAATTATCGCAAAAACAATTTTTAATTATTTATCTGAATATCAAATAGAAGAAATTGAAAGTGATGAAAAGGGTCAAATGGTTTCTAAAACAATTACTCAGTTCGACGAAAAGGGTGTGGAGTTAACTTCCGTTCAGACAAACCCGCAAGGAAAATTAGTCAGCGCTCTTAAAAATGTATTTGATGATCGTGGAAATGTAATTGAGAAAATTTACAAAGACTTTTATAATAAAAATGTTAAAAATGAATATGACGAACAGAACCGTCTGATACAACAAGAAATCTTCGATTCAACAGGATTGCTTCTTAAACGAAATACTTTTGAATATAATGAAGAAGGAAATGTAATTGCTGAGCAAAATTACGAAATGGATTCATCGAGAGGTGGACGTGATAGACACTTTGGGACTCGTTATGTTTATGTTGCTTAGTTTTTTGGAGTCAGGATCTATAGTTGGGGGGAGATTTAATTTACGAGAGTGTTCAAATGTTTCTTATCTGCTAGTAAAGGTGAATCCAAATAGGTATTTGCGAGCCGCCGTTCCTAGAGACC
>CAYHCU010000031.1:0-18176 GCA_964355035.1 uncultured Flavobacteriales bacterium
AAGTAATTTTGAATTGAGTAATTAAAAACGGTCAACCTTATTTAGGCATTGACAACCTATAACCTATAACCTATAACCTAAAACCTATAACCTATAACCTATAACCTATAACTTTTGACCTATAACTTTTGACCGCAAACCACTTACCAATCACTATTCACTACTCACCAATAAACGATTTGTATCAACTTTTTTCACCTGTTTAAGTGCTAAAAATCATGTTTTTAGATGGTGTATCCTAGTACATTTAGAGTCTAACGGCAAGTGGATTTTTGAGTCACAAATACCCTTAGTCGTTGATATTTATTTACTTATGAAATGGTACAACAGAAATAATATTTATAGACTTTTATTCCTTGCAGTAGTCATTCCGGTAATTATTGTTCGTTGTACACCTGAAAAGAAGTTTCACGCGCTTTCCTTTTTTTTTGATGGGGTACCGGATCCCAATAAAAAAAACGAACCTGTAGTAGCAGCTTCTACTGACACAGTTTTATCGCTTACAAAAACTATTGTGCCGGAGTCCTATTCTCATAAGCCATATGATGAAGATAAGTGTGAAAGTTGTCATGAAAAGGGTTTTTCCAACAGTCTTATAAAACCTCAACCGGAACTGTGTTATACATGCCACGAAGATTTCAGAGTAAAGTTTCTAACGCTTCATGGCCCGGTTGCAACAGGCTATTGTACGGCTTGCCATCAGCAGCACATGGGAAAATACAAAAAGCTGTTAATTCGGGAATCACAACAATTATGTCTTTACTGCCATGAGTCAAATCAGGTAATGAAAACAAAAATGCATGAAAAAATTGGTGAAACAAACTGTACAGAGTGCCATAGTCCGCATGGAGGTGATAATAGGGGAATGTTAAAACAAGAAAGCTGTTTCACTTGTCATGAGAATTTCACATCTCAATACAAAGTTTTGCATGGTCCTGTTGCATCCGGTAATTGCACCGCATGTCATACTTCACATTCTGCAAAAACACCCAAATTACTTATAAGAGAATCGCAGCAACTTTGTTTTTACTGCCACATTCCTGAACAAGTGTTTAAAAATGAAGTTCACAAAAAAGTTAAGAAGAATAATTGTATCGAATGCCACAATCCCCATGGTGGGGATGATCGATTTATTTTAGTTCGATCACTTAAGCAATTAAAATAAGTCAAAAATATTAATTGGAATAATTAAAGAGTCAGTATAAGTTAGGAAAAAGGTTTTGAAAGGAAGAACTTACATATTGTTTATCATTCTGCTCATGGCAATGAAAGGCTATTCGCAGGAAACCCGCAGTCCATTTATGATTTGGAGGCTTCTTTCCATTTCAGGTGAGGCAAGAGTAAGAGGTTCTTATAGAGAGTTTGAATATGCGAGAGATAATTCAAATTCTATTACTCAAAAGAATTACTATGCAAATGGAATGTTGCATGTAAATACGAATAGTTTTATTATTCATCCTAATTTTATGCTATTAAATGTTTCCGGTACTTATAATCCAATTACAAGGAAAAATAAGTATATAGGAATCCCAGATTACTCTGAAAATTATTATAGTGAAGGAATAGATGCCTCCACGGTACTATTTAGCCAGAAGAGAATTAATTTGAAGGGTAATGTGATTATAAATAATAGCATTCAAAATATTGAAAACATAACGAGGATTCAAACAAAAAACAAGCAATTAGGGGCGGGGATTAGCTACAGGAGCAACATCCTGCCGATTACTGTTATTTATTCAAAACAAAATGTAGAACAAAAGGTATTAGGTTCAGATAGTCAATTCGATTTTGAACAAAAGCTACTTCAGGCAAGTACAGGAGGTTCATTTTCACCTTATGACCGTCTTTACTTTTCTTATCTACATACAGAAAATAAAGGATCAGATAATACTTCTCAATTCCCATTACAGCCAAATGGTTCTGTGAATATAATTGACGAATTTGAATTGAACAATGAAATTGCATTTGATTCGCTGAAGAATTATACTTTTTATTCTACAATAATAAATTCAGCTGAAAGGGGAACTGTTTCTTTTAAGCGGCTATATGCTCGTGAAAATTTGACCTTGAAGCTACCCAAAAAATTATTATTTGCTGCTAACTACAATCTCGGTGTCAGCGAGCTGGATTCGAATAAAATGAAATATCAAGGAATTCAAGTTTCTTTAAGTCATCAACTTTATCAAAGCCTGTTTTCAAAAATAGTGTATGAACACAATCAAACAAGTCAGTCAAATTACGAAGATGAAAGAAATAAGTATGGCTTTGATTTAAGGTATGTTAAATTAATTCCGAAAGGTAAGTTAACACTTCTGTACTCATACTATCGGGAGTATCAAAAAGTGTTAACAGCACCTACAACTGTCGGGCGATACAGGGAGGAATATAAAATTATCGATACTGAGATTATTTTATTTAAAAGCCAGAATGTCGAGCTACCATCGGTTGTTGTAAGAGATATTACAGGAATGATAGTTTATCAGCTTAATATCGATTATACACTTATTGAACACGGCACTTATTTAGAAATTATCAGGGTACCCGGCGGTTTGATTGCAAACGGTTCAACGGTTTATATAGATTATAGAGCATTGCAGCCCGGGAAATATGATTTCTATATGAATAATTATTCATTCTCGGCAGATGTTTTATTGTATGATAATAAATTAAATATTTATTATCGATCGGATTCCCAGAATTATAATATTCAGAATAAGTCTGAAAATTTAGCACTTAATTATTATAACAGGTATATTATCGGAACAAGATTAGACTTCAACTATGCTAAGGGCGGAGTTGAATATGAGTCTTATTACAGTACTATTCTTCCATATCGTGCAATAAGGTACTCTCTTGAATTTCAAAAAATGGTGAAGAGGGTTACTTTTACTTTAAATGGAAATTTGCAATATGTTCAAATGGCAGGCGAAATAGACAGACGAAAGGATTTTGATGTATCATCAAAAATTGCATATTCAATTTTTAGTAATGTAAAACTTAATTTTGATTACATGTATAGAAGTATTAAAGGACGCGGTATAGATCTAGAAATGACTACTTCCAAATTAGAGATCACAACAGAGCTGCACAGGCTTTTTATTTCTATGGGCGCTGAATTTTATCGAAATAAGGAAGTAAATAGTAAATTGCAATTCAAAGGAGTATATGTTCAACTAACACGTAATTTTTAATTATGAAAAAGATATTAATACTTATGTTATTCGGTCCATTGTTCTTAATCCTATGGATTGGAGGAGCGGATAAAAGTTGGGCGAAGAATGGTTTCCCGACAACAGACACAATACCTCAGAAGGCAGACATGACATCTGCCAAAACATGCCTGGATTGTCATGGTACTTTAGTTGAGAAAAAGATAAAGCATACAACTGAAACCGAAAAAGGTTGTGCAGATTGTCACAAAAGTACTGCCGACCAACATCCGGGAGCAAAAGTTTCATTGTTGAATAAAATGCCGGATTTATGTCTCTCTTGCCACGAAGAACAAAAGGATTTAATTACAAGTTCTCCTTTTGTACATGAAGCATTAAAAGATTCCAATTCTTGCGTAGCATGTCATTCGCCGCATTCTTCTGATGTGAAAAAATTATTGGTAGCAAAGAGAAAGGATCTATGTTTGAGTTGTCACAATAAATCAGTTGTAACGAAAACTAAAACAACGATCAATTTTGAAAAGTTGATGAAGAACAGTAAAGTGCTTCATCCTCCATTTGAAGATTGTCAAAAGACTTGTCATAATCCTCATGCATCTCAGGATTCACGTCTATTGGATTTGCCATTTCCATTAACCAGTTATTCAGTTGCTGTTGCTGATTCATTTGCACTTTGTTGGGAATGTCATGGTAGCGATATGATTGAAAAACCAACCACGAAAGGAGCTACGGAATTCAGGAACGGAGAAACCAATTTACACTATACCCATGTTCATGGAGAAAAAGGCAGAAGTTGTATGTTATGTCATAATCCACATGCGACCGATAATGACCATCTTATCAGAGATAAAGTGAAGTTTGGTAAATGGGACTTTAGAATGAATTATGCTCCAACAGATAGCGGAGGTTCTTGTGCTCCGGCATGTCATACCGAGAAAAAGTACACCCGGTAGTTAAAATCCGGTTTACCAATCTCAGGAATTCGAATTTTTAATTATTCGGAATTCTTTTCAATGTTTCTAAAAAGTATGCCCAATATTTTTGAACAGAACTTATTTGAACTTTTTCGTCCGGTGAATGTGCTCCACGTATGTTTGGACCGAAAGAAATCATTTGCATTTCGGGATAATTTGTTCCTAGGATACCGCATTCCAATCCTGCATGGCAAGCATTTACCAAAGCAGTTTCTTTGTATAATTCAGTATAAAGGTCGCTCATTATTTTTATAATTGCAGCTTCAGGTTTAGGAGTCCAACCCGGGTAAGAACCTTTGAACTCAACTCTGGCACCAATCAATTCAAATGTGCATTTTAAAGCGTTAGCGAGATCCATTTTTTCGGAATCGACAGAGCTGCGAGTTAAGCACTGCAATGAGTATTCGCCGTCTTTAACTAACACACGGGCTAAATTATTGGATGTTTGAACCAGATGCAAAATATCCGGACTCATTCTGTAAACACCATTTGCACATGCATATAAACTTTTCATCAATTTGACTTGAAATCCTTTTTGCAAAACTCGTCTTGGGCCTTCAGCTTTTTCTGTTGTTATGGAAAGATTTGGGTCTGTTGTATTACATTCCGCTTTTAATTCTTGTTCAATGGTTTTAATAAAAGATTCAAATTTTTCCGCTTCTTTTTCTTCGATAACTAATTCCGCAACCGATTCTCTTGGGATTGCATTCCGTAAACTACCACCATCAATACTGCTGATTTGAATACCGAATTTTTCGAAAGCAGTAAGTAAAACACGGTTCATTATCTTATTGGCATTGCCTCGACCTTTGTAGATATCCATTCCGGAATGACCACCGGTTAAACCTTCCACAAAAATTTTGTAGACCATGAAATTGGGTGGAGTAGACTCAAGTGTATAACTTCCCGTTGCTGTAACATCAATACCACCTGCGCAGCCAATAGTAAGTTCGTTATCGTCTTCTGTATCCAGATTTAATAATATTTTTCCTTTTAAAAGTCCGCCTTTTAAATTTAAAGCACCCGTCATACCTGTTTCTTCGTCAATGGTGAATAAAGCTTCAATAGCTGGATGAGGAATCGTTTTAGATGCCAGTACCGTCATAATAGAAGCCACTCCAATTCCATTATCAGCTCCAAGTGTAGTTCCGTTAGCTTTCACCCAATCACCATCAACAGACATCTCTATGCCTTGTGTGTCAAAATTAAATTTTGTACTTGCATTTTTTTGGTGCACCATGTCGAGGTGACTTTGCAAGACAATTGTTTGTTTATTTTCCATGCCTTTACTGGCAGGTTTTTTAATGATCACATTTCCGGCTTCATCCTTAGCAGTATCAAGGTCGAGATTTTTACCAAATTTCATCATGAATTCTATGATCCGTTCTTCCTTTTTTGAAGGACGAGGGACAGCATTTACAGAAGCAAAATGGTTCCACAATTCTTTGGGTTCTAATTCAGAAAGAGATTTTGACATAGGATTATTTTTATTGGGATTATTCAGATAAGCAAATGTACTTAATTTAAGGTGTGAATGTGTGAAAAATGCAACTTATATACAAAGTAATGTAATATAGGTAAAAATAATGAAGTTTAATTTTGTTGTTGTATATAATAGAAAGTAACTAAAATACTGAGCCATGAAAAATATTTCATTTGTAATTGCACTTGTAGCAAGTTTGAATTTAACGTCATGTTATGTTGGAGTTGAAGGAGGTCATCACCATCGTCGCGCAGCAAGACTTGAAATTCACACCTTGAACAATGCGAATCAAAAAGATTCATTGCAAGCTGCATCATCCGGCACAACTGCCCGTAAAGATTCCCTACAAACGCCTGTGAAGTCTGGTACCGAAAAGTAATAAGGAATTACTTTTTATTTGCAGTAATTTCCTTAAAAATCTTCATTTCTTCAGCTGCTTCAGATTTCTTGCCTGATTGATCCAGAATTACAGATAAATTATAATGTGATTGAGCATGCAATGGATCAGCTTTGATATTCTCTCTTAAAATTTCAGTTGCTTTCTTTAGTTTATTGATCCGCGAATAACATGTAGCGAGATCACATTTCATATTGATATTATCAGGCTCAATTATCAGGGCTTTTTCGTAGAATTGAATTGCCTTATCATCTTCGTGGTTATCATAGTAAATGTTTCCCAGGTTTTTTAAGGCATCAACATTTTCCGGGTTAATTCCGTATATTATTAAAAAGTGGTATGCGGCTTTAGTCAATTCCCCGGCAGAATAATAATTAGCACCCAGCATGGTTCTCATTTCAACATTCAGAGAATCATTCTTCAGTTTATCTTCTAGCATTTGAGCACCTGTTGGCGCTTGGGTTTCTTGTGTAGTAGTATTAGTTTGTGTAGAAGAATCGTTGTTTTTCTTTTCTTCCTTAGGTGAACAAGAAATGACAGCGACTGTAAAAAGGCATAAAATGCCAAGAGTGAATTTATTTATCATTGTTATTTATTTTACAAGTTTACCATCTTCCATTATTACATCATAAAAATAGCCAAAACCGAAATCTTTATCTAAGCCAATTTTGCCTTCAATTGTAATATAGTCACCCTCTTTAACAACTTGATCAGTTGTTATTGTCAAATCGAATTTTCCACCGAAATCTGTTCCGTCCTGAAGGTGAATCCAATTCCTTTTCATGATTTCCGGACTATATTTTGCAACCTGTCCTTTTATTTTAATTGTTTTTCCGGAATAAGATTTTTTATTTTGTAGCAGAAGAGCAATAGTCAGTTCACCTTTTGCATGTGCAACTTTTACTGTTTTTTTATCAAGGTCAATGTTCGATCCTTTTGATTCAATTCCGCCGTTTTGAGTGCTGATAGATATTTGATTTCCGGCTGAGGTTTGTTCTGTACTAATGTTATCAACGAATAAAATTTCGCTAAAAGTTCTGTTTAGTTCTTTGCTTACAAAATCTTTCATAGGTAAACCACCTGTGAAATAGTAAGTAATACCTACAGAAGCCTCCATTTTAGTTGCTGCAATCCATTGATCTTTGGTATCTAATTTTGCTCGTATGTAAGTGTATTTGCTAGTCTGCAATACTTCCTCCGCTACGATGCTAATCTGAGCAGCAGTCATTGTGGCTTCTTGTTCTACTGTTGGAGCTTCCATTGCCTGATGCGGCGATGCTGCATTCGGATCAATACCGACTTCAGTTAAGTTTGGACTTGAGCTTAATTTATCGATAAATAAAACTTCAGGGAATGTTCTGTTTAATTCTTTACTTTCAAAATTATGCATCGTTAAGCCACCAATATAGTAATAAGTTTCGCCTACGGCAGCTTGCATTTTCGGTAGCGCCAGCCAAGGTTTTGTGTCACCATCTTTTACATGCAAATAAGTGTATTGGCTGGTTTGTAAAACTTCTTCTATCAAGGCTGAATGAACGCCTGCAGGAAGATTTTTCTGTTCGGAATTATTGTTTGACTGACATGCTGCCAATAAAGCAACAATCGCAGCAGTAAGAAATATATTTTTCATGTATTTTATTTTTATCTTATTAATAACTTTTGAGATTTGAGTTTTCGATTTTTAACACCTCAGCACTACCGATTGGCTGGATGCTAATTCTCCGGAGTATGAAGGTGTTTATTTAACATTGTTTGTTTAACTTTTGCGGCTATCATAAGCAACAAAATAGAGAGTATTGCAATCCATGCCCACATCGGGAAAATTGCGTGATCACCAGCACCATAACTATGCATTCCTTTAGACAGAAAATAATTTACTCCAAAGAATGTCATAAGTACACTACCGAAACTTAATATCGATCCAACGTTGAATACATATTTTCCGTGCAGTTTAGGTATAAACCTTAAGTGAAGCAAAATTGTATAGCTAATCACAATAACAAGTGCCCATGTTTCTTTTGCATCCCAGCCCCAATATCTACCCCAGGATTCGTTCGCCCATACTCCGCCAAGAAATGTACCAATGGTTGCTAAAAACAATCCAACAGTCAGATTCATTTCATTAATATGAGTAAGTTCAAGAATTAATAAATCCAAGCGTTTATGGTTTTTCTTTGTTTTGAATAAGTAAATAATCAAATTCATTATACCAAGAATAAAACCAAGCCCTAAAAATCCGTAGCTTATTGTGAGTATTGCAACATGGATGATTAACCAATATGATTTTAAGACAGGGGTTAAATTGGTTAATTGTGGATCGTAGCTACTATGGCTGGCTGTCATTAAGATGAAGAAAGCAAGCAAAGAAGTAGCTGCTAAAGTAATTTTCGAATATCGTACAAAACTGAAACCTGCAAGCAAAGTTCCCCAAGCTATTAATATTAATGCTTCATAACCGTTGCTCCAGGGTGCATATCCAAGTAAATACCATCGCAGCACCATACCAAATGTTTGATATAAAAATCCAGCACCTAAAAGGGCTATACCGATATTTAAAAGTACGTTAATTATTTTACTTTTCTTCGTCCTGACGTTGTCAATAAAAGCAAGTAAGACAAGGAGCAGACTTAAAACAGCGTAAAAGTTTTTAAGGACAATAAATATTTGTGCTTTATTAAAAAACACTTCAGCATTTATTTTGGTTTCGGAAGGCAATAAATTTGTAGTTGTACCTTGACGTTGAATACTGGATATATATCCAATAATTTTGTCAGCTTTAGAATAATCACCGGAATTTTTCGATTCCAAAAGGCTCTGAATATACGAGCGCATGATGTTACCATAATTTAAGACCGGTAATTTTAAGTCCTGGTTAATAACAGTGATCACTCCTGTTAAAATTGTGTTTGCACCCGGCTCATCCCAGCTAATCCATTTGTTATTAATAGAACCCGGTTCCGGAAATATTTTCAGAATACTTCCTTTGAGCACCATCATAAATACATTTAACCGTTCATCTACTCTGATAATTTCTTTATCGAAATTATTTTGATCTACCGGTTTCTTTCTGAAGGCATCATCTGCTGCTTGTTGTAACTTATATTTTGAGGCGGCATCAAAGAAGTCATTGAAGGCACCTTTTTTTCCTGTGATGCCAATGAAATCTCTGACGGATTGTTCTTTGATGTATATAATATTTTGTTTTTTCCAAAATTCAGGATCAGTAATCATGTCAAGATATACTTGAGTAGCATCCATTTCACCTTTGCCCTCAATATTGAATTTGTCTTGTCGTGCAATTTTATGGAGGACATCATATGCCAGTGAATTCACCGGTTCAAATCGGCCATCAACAGCCTGAGTAATTAGGTGACCAAATTTATCAGAGTGAGCTTTGTCAATTGCGCTGATTTTTTCAGTTTGAGAAAAAGCGAAAGTAGAAAGTAAAAAAAACGTAAGAGATAATATTACTGCTTTTCTTTCTTTTCTGATTTCAACAATTCTTCGTCTCAATGAAATGAATCGGGAATCTTTATTGAATAATGTAATGATGCAACCAATCGTTAATAGAATATAACCAATGTACGAGATCCATGTACCCCAAAAATCATGATTCACTGAAAGTATGGTACCTTTTTGGTCCTGATCGTAGGAAGATTGAAAAAATCTATAGTTATCGTAATCAAGAATATTATTCATGAATATTCTATGATCAAATTTAGTATTTGTTCTACTGTCAATCACTGTGACTTCACTTGCATAGGATGAAGGACTTTCTGAACCCGGATATTTTTCTAAAAGGAATTTATTTAAATGTAGAGAAAATGGTAATTCGATAGGTTTCTTACCATATGCTATTTTAACAGGAACGCCATCGAAAACAAAAGCAGTATAATTTGCTACTTGTCCGGGAGAAAAAAGAAGAGGGGTTTCATGTGTCTTTTGGTTAAGAGTAACATCAAAAATTAAAGCATCAGATCCACTTTCTTCTCCTGTTGAAGCGACTATTTTTTTGACAGCACTTTTGTAAAATTTCGTGAATAAAAACAGCATGTCATTCGTATTGTAGACATGGCCGGGTTTAAATTCAGCAGTTGAGTCTTTTAATATACTATCTTGTTCAGTTTCTTCCATATTGGATTGAATCATATTGAAAGGAGATGTAATTTGAAGCAAGCCGTTATTTTCAGTAACAGATAAGACATTGTCAACTTTTTCATTTGAAAAGGCAATTGTTGTTTGTCCTGATTTTTTAGATTCTCCTTTTTTAAGAAATACTTTCTCTCTGCCATTTTCCGTAGCAACAATTAGTTCAAGCATATCAACACCACCTGTAGTATTTTCTTCAATCTTTTCAACTGCATTCTTAATATATTCTTTACACTTGATTTCTAATTTTCCTTTTTCTGTAGAAGGGATTTCAGCATGAAAAGAATTATCTGAAAACTCAGTAAAAGCGATAGGGTAATCTTTGTCAATGGTTTTGTCTTTGTCATTTAGCGAAACTCTTAAATAGGACTCAGAGCTGAACAATGTATTAGAGGATTCACCTTCGCGGATGTGAATGTTGCCTTCATAGCCAAAATAACGTGTAACTCCGGCACCAAGGATCATTATAATAAAAGCAAGATGGAAAATGACACCACCAATTCTTTGCTTACGAAGCATATTGAATGATCTGATATGTCCAATAAAGTTTAATGCAAGCAACAAAAACAAGAATTCAAACCACATTGTATTGTAAATGAGGTTTCTGGCAGTTGCTGTATCGTATTTATCTTCAACGAAAGTACCTGCACCCATTGCAATAGCAAGTGCGATGAGCAAGACAATCGTTGTTTTTGATGAATAAATGATGTTTAAAATATATTTCATAATTTTATTTTGTTGATTTATCGTTATTCTTAAAATTCCTCAAAATTGAAGATAATCTTAACCCCAAGGAATGACAGGAATCATTGTTTTTCGAATCAATAAGCAGTCTTTTGTGTAAAAATACAATTCGCCATCATATCTCTGTTAATTATAATGAGAAAATGTATTTGTTAGTAAAATGTTAATGCTAAATTCGATCAGCTTAGATGATATATGAATCATTTTGAGAGAGAAACTTATGACGAAATTCATAGTCAATAAAACATTACGGACTTAATTTTATCCATTAATTCAATGTAAGATTTGGGAGTCAATCTTGCTTAATATTTATCGAAATATAGTATTTAAATATAAAATTATGAGAATTGTTTTTCTGATTACGATTGCTTTAATAACATTCTGTCAGCCTGCGGTTTTTGCTCAAACTCAAACATCAAATAAGCTTTATACACATAAAGTTGAGGTTGTCGAAATATTGCAAACCAAAAGTTACACTTATCTGCAAGTTAAAGAGCGGGTGCAGGAAAAAGACTCATTGCAATGGTTAGCACTTCCAAAATTTGAGCCGAAAGTAGGCGACGTTTATTATTTTGAAAAAGGTCTGCAAATGGGAAAATTTCCGAGTAAAGAACTTAACAGAACCTTTGATGATATTTTATTTTTGGGAGGAGTAAGTACTAGTCCGGAGGTTTCTGATAAGAATATTGTTCCTGCTCCACTAACAGCCGCTGAAGATTCCATTGAAAAGAATGCAGCGAAAGCAGAAATTCATACGGTTGTAGTGGAAGAAGTTTTACAAACAAGTGGGTATACCTATTTGCGGGTGAAAGATGGTGACAAAGAACACTGGTTGGCAATTACTAAACTTGCTGCTTCAGTAGGTCAAATCTATACTTATGATGATGCAGCAATGATGAATGATTTTACCAGCAAAGAATTAAAAAGGACTTTTAGTGAAATTTTATTTGTGGCCAAATTAAAATCAGGCAATAGTTCTGAATTTAATGAAACTGAAATGCCGAAATCTCATGGCTTAAATTCATCAGAAATTTCAGAAGGAAAAAAAACCGGAGAAAAAAAGGAAATAAAAATTGAAAGCAAGAAAGGAACAGTTACCATTGCAAAAATTCTTGAGAAAAAAGATTCTTTTGAAGGAAAGAAAGTAAAAGTCAGAGGCGAAGTCACAAAATTTAGTCAGGATATATTAAGTAAGAATTGGATTCACATTGAAGATGGAACAGATTATGGCGGGAAGTTCGATTTAACGATAACAACAGATCAGACAGTTAATGTAGGTGATATTATTACTGTTGAAGGTATCATATCTACTGATAGAGATTTTGGGTCAGGGTACTTTTTCGTGGTGATGATGGAAGAGGCAAAGGTGAAATAGTGAGTGGTGATTGGTAAGTAGTAAGTGCGGCAGATTCGTTATTGACAGTTACTCACCACTTACCAATCACGATTTACTGATCGCTAATTTTAGCAATGTTAAAGATAAGATCACCTCAGCGAAATTATTTGGAATTGGGTACGCGCTTAAATTCCTTTAAACTTTTTGAACTAATTAACCCCTTTTTAATAGATTTTATTTAGTTTAAATCCTCTTCCGGGTGCATATATCAAACCTCGTTTTTAGTGTTTTTTTTTAGAAGATATTATTATCTTTGCGTTATGATTACAGGTAAAGAACTTATTCTTGCAACAAAACCATTTGCAAAGGAAGTCCGATGGAAAAGTTGGTATTACACACTTTCGGGTTTCATTTTGCTAATTGCATCTATTCTAGGGACTTATTATGTTCCGATAATATGGGGAAAATTGCTTTCCAGTGTTTTCGCCGGTATTATGTTATCTCGTGTTTTTATCATTTTTCATGATTTTCAACATCACGCTATTTTGCAGAAATCGAAGATTGCAAATGTGATGTTTACCATCTTCGGATTTTACATGATAACTCCTCCAAGTATATGGAAGAGGTCGCACGATCATCATCATAATAATAATGCAAAATTATATGCTGCCAGCATAGGTTCATATCCGCTGATGACGAAAAAGAAGTTCTTAGAGGCAAGCAAAAGTGAGCGCTTTCAATACCTTTCTGTTCGTCATCCGTTAAATATGTTTTTTGCATATTTTACAACGTTCCAATTTGGTATGTGCATTCAGTCTTTTCTAAGCAATCCACGCAGACATTGGGATTCGATAGTGACGCTGATTTTACATTATGTAATTGCAGTTTTACTCATTGTATTTTTCGGATGGTCAACATGGTTCCTTGCTTTCTTTTTGCCCTTCTTCCTTTCTCACATGCTGGGTTCTTATTTGTTTTATGCGCAGCATAATTTTCCTGAAGCAGTTTATCGGAATAATGTAGACTGGAACTATTCGAATGCTGCACTTGAATCTTCGAGTTACATGGCAATGGGGCCAATCTGGAATTGGATTACTGCAAATATTGGCTATCATCACATTCATCATCTTAATTCTCGAATTCCTTTTTATAGACTTCCCGAAGCAATGGCAAGTGTTCCTGAATTGCAAAATGTTCCTTCTACCTCATTGAAACCTTCAGATATTATTAAATGTCTTCGCCTAAAAGTCTGGGATCCTGAACAGAATAAAATGATTGGGTTTGCGGAGATGGAAATGGCTTGATAGAATACGAAGGTTTCTTAAGTAATTAATTCCGGAAGAAGCGGAAGCTCTATTTTTTTTCCCGCAGATTCCGCAGATTTTCGCAGAGCAAACGCAGAAGAATTTCGGTTTTATTAAATTTTAATGCCTCGGAAATTAAACAAATAATTTTAGGAAATTTTATGGACTTTAGGGCACATTGAATCTGCGAAATTCGCGAAATCTGCGGGAGAAAAAATAACTGCAATTATTTCCCGCAGATCAAACGCAGAAAAATTTCGGTTTTGATCTAGATAAAATCTCTGGGAATCTGCGGGAGAAGATATCAAAACCTATCACTTTCCTTTTTCCAGCAGATCATTTTGTTTCTCAAGTTTATTTATTCGCTGCACAATGGAGTCGAGATTCCGGAAATGGATATAAGCTTTTCTGTATTTGTTAGCTTCAAAAGAAGGAGAGCCCATTTGCACTTCACCTTTTTTCGTAATGTTTTTAGAAATTCCCGATTGAGCAGTGATGATAGTATTATCTGCAATTTCCAGATGCCCGACAATACCAACTTGTCCGCTGAACATACAGTTCTTGCCGATTTTTGTTGAACCTGCTATTACATTGCAAGCAGCGAGATAACTATTTTCCCCAATTTCAACATTGTGTGCAATGTGGACGAGGTTGTCGAACTTCACACCTTTACGAAGTATCGTGCTTCCTAATGTTGCGCGATCAATTGCACAGTTAGCACCGATTTCAACATTGTCTTCGATAAGTACATTTCCAATCTGTGGAATTTTCTGATTATCATTCTGCGGATTAAAACGAAATCCATCGCTGCCGATTACCGTACCTGAATGAATGATGCAATTTTTCCCGATGATTGTTTCGGAATATAATTTAACGCCGGCAAAGAGAGTTGTATTATCACCAATCGTTACATTCTCTCCGATAAAAACCTGCGGATAAATTTTGACATTATTTCCAATGACTACATTCTCAGAAATAACAGCAAATTCACCTGCATAAACATTGGTGCCGACCTTTGCACTTTCCGAAATAAATGCATGCTTGCTGATTCCTGTTTTGTTTAATTTAACCTGATTGTACATTTCAAGCAGCGTTGCAAAAGCAGTTTCTGCGCTGTCCACTCGGATCAATGTAGCAGCCACAGGAGCAGTCAGTAAAAAATCTTTATTGATGATCACAATAGACGCCAGAGTGGAGTAGATGTATTGTGTGTACTTCGGATTCGCAAGAAAAGAAATAGAGCCGGGAATTCCTTCTTCAATTTTCGCCAACTTGCTGACTTTCGCATCGGCATTTCCTTCAATCTGACCTTTCAATAAATCGGCAATTTGTTTTGCGGTGAATTCCATGGTGATGGGTTTTAGGTTACTAAATTTGGTGTTAGAGATTTCCAACAATCAATTCATTGGTCGCCTAAATTACGAATAAAAGAGGACTACGAATTATGCAATGCAAAGGGCATTATTTAGGCGAGTCGATTTGATTTACCCCTACTTTGTGACAGAAAGTCGACTTTTTTACCCATGTTTTGTTACAAAAAAGTTAGTTTTTTACCCCTTCTTTGTGACAAGCTGCTTTTTGTAGAATGATCAGTGATATTTCCACTCACTCCCCCGCACCGCCAAAATTTCATTCTTTGAGCAGATAAAACAGAGAACAGAAAAGAAGTCCCCCATTAAAATCCTTCATTCTCAGTCCACTACCGAAGAACCAACTATTTTGCTTGATTTCTTTGATTTTCTGAAAAAAAATCTACCTTTGCCGTCCCTAAAGATGGCCCGTTCGTCTAGGGGTTAGGACATCTCCCTTTCACGGAGGAAACGCGGGTTCGATTCCCGCACGGGCTACATATCACAGTGTAAGAGTATGAGTAAGTGTAAGTAGTGTAAGTAGGCAACTATGAACCAAGCAGCTTACACTTACACCTACACTGACTTACACTTACACTAACTTACTCTTAAACTCCTTACACTTACTCCTACACTTAGACTGTTTAGAGTAAGTCAGTGTAAGTGTAAGAGTAAGAAGTGTAAGAAGTGTAAGTCGACTTTTCATCGGCAGCCACTTACTCTTAAACTCCTTACACTTACACTTACATCTACACTGTTTAGAGTAAGTCAGTGTAATTGATCGTTTTCAGATTTCGTCATTCAGGCAATTGTAACACATCTTTATATCGAATGGATCCATCCATTTGGCGATGGGAACGGAAGAACCGGCAGGTTGGTTGAATTTTATATTCTTTTACGAGGAGGAAATCCGGATATCGATTCTCATATACTTTCAAATTATTACAACTTGACACGTCTAGTTTACTATCGACAAATAGAAAAGGCAACGGAAACAGGAAACCTTACAGAGTTCATTGATTATGGATTACTAGCATTAAGAGATGGTTTAGTAAATACATTGGAAATAATTCAGGAAAGTCAATTTGAGAATACGTGGCAAAAACTTATTTTTGACAAATTCGATGCAATAAAAGCAGGTAGCAGGGAAATAACATTTAACCGACAAAGAACCTTAGCATTGGAATTGCCAATTGACAAAGAATTTTCTGTTTCGCAAGTGGCAAGTATGAGCATTAAACTTGTACAGTTTTATAGCGGTAAAAATGAGAACCCATTCACCGTGATTTGGAAAAATTAATAGATTTGCAGCTTGTGAAAAAGCAAAATTCAAACTATATTGCAAATAGAAACATTCTTCGAAGTTCGATTTTCGTTTTTCGAAGTTCGAACCACGAACCACGAACCACGAATAACGAACTACAAACAACCCACACCTAAACACCCCATGCCACTCTTAGAGAAAAAACTAAAAATCCGTAAGTCCATCATTCCAGGTTCCGGGAAAGGTATTTTTACAACGGTAGATATTCCGGCAAAAACCAAGATCGTGCAATACAAAGGCAGATTGGTAAAATGGAAGGATATTAAAGATGACGACGGTTACAATCCATATATTTTCAAGATTAACTCGCGCTGGGCTGTGGATGCTTTGCACGATAAAAAAGTTGTCGGAAGATATGCCAATGATGCACGTGGCTTTGCCAGAGCTGAAGGCATGCGTAACAATTGTGAATATATTGTTGAAGGGAAAAACGTTTTCATTTCTTCTACCCGAAAAATCCATAAAGGCACAGAGATTTATGTGGATTATGGAAGGGGTTTTTGGTCACTTCTAAATAAGATTATGAAAAAACCGGATTATTCTGTGAGGTGTAGGGAAGTGGGGAGGAAAAAGGGGGTTGTTTAAAGGTCGATGTTTGAAGTTCGAAGTTCGAAGTTCGAAGTTCAAAGTTCAAAGTTCAAAGTTGCCGTGTTTTTAAAATTGTGGCTGGAATTTACATCTGGAAAGTGTAGTTATACTGTATTTAATTTGGAATGTAACCCTAAACTTAGATCCTACAATTTTTAATTTCGTATTTGTTTTTTTCTACATTTGTTAAAACCCTTAAACACCATACACAATGGAACCTATTTTAGATGCTACTCAAATGGAGCTGCCACCAACAGCCTATGCCGGTTTTTGGATTCGCTTTGGCGCTGCTTTTATCGATGGAATTATTTTAGCTGTAGTACAAATACCTGTCGCTTTAATTTTATTTGGCGGAATGATGATAAAAGCAGAAGCAGTGCAAAATGAATTGAAATCTGTCCTTTATTATTATGTGATCATTGGTTTTCTGCACATGATTTATTTTTCTGTTATGGAAAGTAGCTCTTACCAAGCAACATTAGGGAAACGGGCATTGGGATTAAAAGTAGTTGATCTGAACGGTGAACGTATTTTTCTTGGACATGCTATAGGCAGATATCTAAGCAAATTTCCTTCTGCAATGATTTTATTAATCGGCTACATGATGGCCGGCTGGACTGAAAAAAAACAAGCTTTGCATGATATGATCGCCGGAACATACGTTGTGAAGTAAGTAGTGAGTGGTAAGTAGTGAGTTGAAGCCTTGTCTTTCCACTCACCACTCACCAATTACCAATTACCATCAGATCATTCCCCTCGACTTCAACTCAAGATATTTGTTTAACACATTCACCGACAAATTCTGAGGATCAGTTTGAATGGATTGAATTCCGTAAAGTTTCAATTGGTTTACGATTTGTTCTTTCTCATTTACGAATTTTCCTGCTATTGTTTGAAGATAAATATCGCTTAGATTTTTCGGGTCTTCTAAGGAATAGGCTTTTAATTCTGTGTTTTCAAAGAATACGACTACCAGCAAATGGAAACGACTGAGTTTTCTTAGGACAGGAAGTACTCTTTCCATTGCATACGTACTTTCGAAATTGGTAAATAGAATTAGTAAACTTCGAACACGAATAGCATTTCGAACATTGCTATAAAGTAATTCATAGTTTGCTTCAACCTTGCTTTCTTTTTCTCTGTACAATGAGTTTAGTATTTTTCCGATTTGAAAAGAAGTTTTTTCTGCTTTCAGCATTGTTTCCATTATTGATGAAAAAGTAATTAAGCCAACTCTGTCTTGCTTTTTTAAAGCAATATTAGACATCACCAGTGTAGTATTGATTGCATAATCAAGCAAACTCATGTCGTTGAATGGTAAACGCATACTTCTGCTTTTATCCAGCAAGAAATAGATC
>CAYHCU010000032.1:0-18089 GCA_964355035.1 uncultured Flavobacteriales bacterium
TTAACTTTGAGGCATGAGAATAAATGTACAGTAAATTCCTACGGAATCTCGTAGCCTTACCTCTCTATCCCCCTTAATCGTGCGCTTGCTTGTCTTCCTGAAAGGATCTTGTTGTTCTCTAGGTACGGCAGCAAAATTAATCTGATTCTTCCTTTAGATACAAATTAGTTGAGAAATTTTGATCACTCCCTAGGAAATGAGTACTACCTAACAAAATTAGTACTTCATCACTTTTTCAATTTCCATAAAATGAGCACTGAATACTTTCAAAAAGTAAATTCCTTTTCCAAGAGAACTTGTTGAAAGTTGATATTTATTTTTTCCAAATGATGTTAATTCATGTTTCTCTAAGATAATTTTGCCTTGTATATCTTTTATCTGAATTGTTATTTTTTCTTGAATAGAGGAAGAAATACTTAGATTAATTTCTTCCGAAAATGGATTTGGGAAAATTTCGAAATAATTAAGCGATGTAGTTTCGGAAACGGATGTATTTATGTTCTCAGCGCAAGGAGCAAGAAAAACACCACTCAGAAATCTTTCTTTCGCAGGAATTGTTCCGCTACCAATTGTATTCGGAATTCCAATGGTAGGGAAAATTGAACTTGTCCAGAAAATCGGTAGGCTGTCTAAGTAGTATGAGGAGTCGGGGAGTGGACTAGTTCCGGTTGGAGTGATTGTACCTTTGATGTTGTTCCCGAATCCAAAATGTCCTGCTCCTGTTAAAGTGTAGTTCCCCATAAAGGGTGCTGTATTCGTAACTTCATTTCCAATAAAATTCAGCGAATCACTTTGAACACTTCCTGATGACATTAAAATTCCATACAATTCTGCCCGATTACGAAAAAATGTATTGAGCGGTCCTGTTGGTCCCCATGTTTGATCAATCTGAATATTCTGTACAATATTTCCTTCGAAAAGATTTGCATAAGTAAAATGACCATGCATAGAAATGTCTGCACCAAAGTCAGCAGGAAATTCTGAACGATTTGGTTCGAGTGAATAATTGTACGCAACGACATTCCCATTTGCGCCACATTGCATAGAAAACGAATGGCGCAGATGTCGCATGATGTTGTTTTCAATTCGACATTGTCCGGTATGTCCGAATTGTGTAATGCCGTAACCATGTGTAGATGTTCCATCATATTCGAAGTTATCGTGAATATAACAACGAGCAATTGAAATATTTGTCGAGGCATCAATTTCGATATGACTGCCAATGCTTTTTCCGATTTCAACTCCGTTGATCCAACAATTGGAGGCATATGAAAAGTTTACATTAAAACATACGCCAACATGAACGCTGTCTGCTCTTTCAATATTCAGACATTCGATTCCAACTTCACGACGAGTTGTGATTTTTCTTATCTGTGGATTCAGAGAATAGTTGTAATCGATTCTTAATCCTTCATCAAAAAATAAGGTGTCTCCATTTATAGAAATAATATGTAAAATTTGTCCGATTGAATTGTCAGCCCAGCTTATTGGTTGAATATCCCAACTTCCATTGGTCTGTTGTATTTCTGCAAAATCTCCTGCCAAGAACGATGACGGATCAACTACTGTTACAAAATTATTGAAGCGCTCTGCACCGGAAATTACGTTTGTAAATGCTCCATTGGCACTGCCGAAAATATTAATTCCGTTACCAATACTCCCTGCAAAATTGAAAATTAATTTTGTTGAGTCGGATGAATATCCTCTAAGAATTGTACTGTCAGGTAAATTGATGGAAGTATTGAATAAATATTCACCGGGTGAAAGATAAATTACAACAGGCTTTGTTGCTGTTGAAATTGCATTCTGAAGAGCGCTTGAATTATCTGTAAGGCCATCATTCATGCCGCCTACGGAAAGGAAATCGATAATATTAGCTGGCGCAGGAATCGTTCCCTGATATCCGCTATTGCTCCAATTAAAACTACGATTTGCCGGAATAGTTTGCCCTTGACAAATAGAAAGGAAGAGAAGGAATAAAAATGTAAGTGCTAATTTCATCGAGAGATAGATTTACGATAAAAGTAAATAAATCTTTTTATGAAATTGGCAAGTTGGATTAAAATTTACTAAGGGAATTAGAAATCAAGTAGTGGAGCTATTAGGATTCACATTGATCGAAATCGTAATGACATTCGGTTTCGCTTGATCCGGAACAGGTGTGGTGGTGTAGTTCACTTTAAAATTTTGAGTTTCCTCAGGAACGATTGGCTTTGCTGCAGAATGTATTTTGAAATTGATATTCATATTCTGATGAAAGACTACATGAACACCTTGGTATTTTCGTTTCGAAAATTTCAATAAAGACACAATTCGCATAGCCTCTTCATTACAACCATAACCCAAACCATGTTTGATTTTTGGAGCTGATACATTGCCGAAGATATCGATATCAAAATCTACAGACACAGTACCTTGAATTTGATTTTTCAGAGCCTCTTCCGGATACCGAATGTTTGAACTAATGAATTCATTCAACGCTTTGGCACCACCGGGATAAACCGGATTGTTGATAAAGGAATTGGGTTTTCGATTGAAATTTTTCACCTCATTAAATTATGCCCTAAAATACTCAATTTTGAGATTCTTGTTGCACTGTTTAGTGGTAAAATATTACAAAAGTATCGTTGAATTATTTAAAGCATAAAAAAACCCGCCTAATAGACGGGTTTTGTATTTTTGAATTTTGAATTTATTTGACTTTCCCTGCATAAGACCAGTCGCGTGTATCAATTTTAATAATTTCACCTTGATTCACAAATAGAGGTACGTTTACAATTGCTCCGGTTTCAACGGTTGCTTGCTTTAGTGTATTTGTAGCTGTATCACCTTTTACACCTGGTTCTGTGTATGTAATTTCAAGTTCAACGAAAGTTGGTCCTTCTCCCACAATTGGTGATTCATTCTCAAAAGCAACTTTTACAAGCATACCTTCTTTTAGCAGTTTTGCTGTTTTACCAAACATTTCTGCAGGTACATATACTTGTTCGAAGGTTTCATTGTCCATTACAACCAGACTTTCACCTTCGAGATAAATGAATTGCATTTCTTTGAATTCGACACGTGCAATTTCAACTTCTTCACCGGCACGAAAACGATTTTCAACAATTTTTCCGTTTTTCAGGTTCTTCATTTTTGCCTGATAAAAAGCCCGAAGATTTCCGGGGGTACGGTGAATATATTCAGTTATCATGCAGAGTTCTCCATTATATCGAAGAATGGTGCCTATTTTTACGTCTCCAGTATTTGCCATTTGCTTAAAATAAATTGTTGATTTTCATGTTTCTTTTGGGAGCGCAAACATAAGAAATGCAGCGGCGCTTCGCAAATAGAATCAATTTCTATATTTTGCACCTATGATAATTAGAACACTTGCGGTTTTTACTCTCTTATTTCTGTTATTTACTGCTGTAAGAGCTGATTCTGACTCAGTTACGGTATCTCTAAAGGGGAAGGCTTTCAATTCTACAAATCCTGACATACGGTTGGAAGACCTTATGATCATCAATCTCAGGACATCGCAAGGTACTTTTGGGAAGGGAGATGGAACATTTGAGGTGAATTTGTTAAAATCGGATACTCTGTTAATCGCAAGTACCGGCTATGAATACAAGAAGGTGACCGTTAGAGATTCTGCATATCATCAAAATTATTACCTCAGTGTGCCGCTGATTAAATTAAATAAGCAACTAAAAGAGGTGGTGATTTTTTCGCCACGTGATTTGCAATCAATTTACTCAGATATTCAAAAACTAGGATATAATAAAAAGGATTTCGAACTCAGTGGTGTTGATGCTATCAGTAGCCCGATTACTTTTTTGTATCAACAATTCAGTGCTTTAGAAAGAACAAAACGTCACAATGCCGAACTCATAAATGATGATAAGCGTCGTGCGCTTTTAAAGCAGTTGCTTACAAATTATGTTACACATGACATCATTAATTTAAATGACGATGAATTTGAAGATTTTATTTCTTTCTCCAATGTTTCCGAAAGCTATTTGAAAAGAGCATCACAGTATGATTTCTGTATTTATATTAAACAGAAATTCGAATTTTATAGGATGATGAAAGTGAATCGACGGTAGTTTTAAAAAGGTCAAAGGTCAAAGAACAATTGATAATTGATAATGGATAATGGTCAAAAGGCGGGTGTCAAGGGTACTATATATGCCGATTACAAATTTGATTTTCCGAAAATAGCAGATAGCTAATTGTCAATTGTCAATTGTCAATTATCCTTTGTCCACTATCAATTATCCATTATCAACTCCAGCTTCCCACTTCGAAACCACCGCTGTCGCTACAGCATTTCCCATTACATTCGTAGCAGAACGGCCCATATCAAGTAGCCAATCGATTGCAAGTAACAAGGCTAATCCTTCCTGCGGAATATTAAAAGTTTGAAGCATTCCGGCAATCACAACTAAGGATGCACGCGGAACTCCTGCCATACCTTTACTGGTGACTAACAGAATTAACATCATTGTAATTTGTTGCGATAATGAAAGATTGATACCATAGGCTTGTGCAATCGACATTGTTGCAAAAGTCATGTACATAATTGAACCATCTAGGTTAAAAGAATAACCGAGTGGTAAAACAAAACTCACAATACGCGGTGGGCAACCAAATCGTTCCAGTCCTAAAATTGTTTTTGGCATCGCTGCTTCACTGCTTGCTGTGCTGAAAGCTAACAACATTGGTTCTTTCACATGATTGAATAATTTCACGAAGTCGATTTTCAGAACCAAACAAATTGTCAGTAAAATTCCGAAGATGAAAAAGAGTAGTCCGCCAAAGAAACAAGCGATTACCTGAACATATCCTCCTAAAATTCCAAGACCTTTTGTTGCAATGATTGCTGTCATGCTTCCAAATACTGCCAATGGAGCCAATTTCATTACGTAACCCGTAACTTTAAGCATTGCATGAGCTAAAGCATCAAAGAAATCAACAATAATTTTTCCTTTTTCATGTAGCGAAGCAACTGCAACTCCAAAGAATAAAACAAAAATAATAATTGGTAAGATTTGATTTCTTGCCATGACATCAACAATGCTTTCCGGGAAAATATGCTGAACAAATTCTTTTGCATCAAATTCTTTTGCTTGAACAACAGAAGTTGTAACGGAATGCATTTGTAACGCTTTTCCTGGTTCGAAAATATTTACAATTACCAATCCTAAAACCAAAGCAATTAAAGTTGCACTTGTAAAGTAAATCATCGTCTTTAACCCAATTCTTCCAACTGAATTAAAATCTCCGACTTTCGCAATTCCTGTAAGTAATAATGAAAATACAAGTGGTGCAATAATCATTTTTATCAGACGCAAGAAAATGTCACTCAACAGATGCATGTTTTCAGCGAAAGGAGTAATGTTGATCATGTCCGGCCACGTTTCGCGGTACCATGCTCCGAGAATTATACCAAGGATTAAACCAATGATAATTTGTGTGGTAAGATTTATTTTCCGCATATAGGTTAAGTCAATTTTTTTGGTGGATATTCGTAAATCAAATTTTATTTTTGAGCAATCCATGCAAAGGCGAAATGTAGTAATTCTGATTTGCTTTAACAAGCTTTCAAAACTTATTCCATTATTTTCCGCCGTTCCAAAAAAAATTCCCATCTTTCACCCATGAATAATTGGCCTGAAGATTTTTTGCAAAGAATGAAAGAAGTGTTTGGAAACGAATACAATGATTTCATTGCCGGTCTTTCAGAACCTTCGCCGATCAGCATCCGAAAAAATCCTTTTAAGCAATCCGGAAAATTTCTAGAGGAAGAATCAATTCCATGGAGTAGTGAAGGTGTTTATTTAAAAGAAAGGCCATCATTTACACTTGATCCTCTTTTTCATGCCGGATCTTATTATGTTCAGGAAGCAGGTTCGCAATTTTTGGAGCAGTTGTTCTTGCAAGCTAAAGCTGAATTTGATGAGCCAATTGTACTCGATCTTTGTGCTGCTCCGGGAGGAAAATCTACTCATCTTTTGTCGTTGATGAATAATGCCGGTTTATTGGTGAGCAATGAAATTATTTCTTCACGAAATAAGATTCTGCAACAGAATATTTCAAAATGGGGATGTGTGAATTCTATTGTCACACAAAATAGTACTGAACATTTTTCACGGCTTCCTGAATTCTTTGACATTATTATTGTTGATGCACCATGCAGCGGCGAAGGCCTCTTTCGACGTGATCCTGAAGCTGCAAATGAATGGAGCTTGACAGCAGTTGACAATTGTGCAATTCGCCAGCATTCAATTTTATCGGAAATTCAAAACTCACTTAAACCTGGGGGATTCTTAATATACAGTACATGTACCTATGAACCATCGGAAAACCAAACGCAAATTAATCAATTGGTAAATGATTTTGGCTATACTTTATGCAATGAGGTTCATGCCGATTATGGAATTGTTCAAAGTGAAGTCGGATATCATTTTTATCCATACAAAGTTCGTAGCGAAGGTTTTTTTGTTTCAATGCTCAGAAAACCTTTTAGCGATAATGGGCATCACTTACGGGAAGAAAAAATTAGAAATTCAGATAAATCAGCTATTCAAATTTTACAAAAATATTTTGAAAATGCTGAAGATCTGCTTCCATTTATTAAGGATGATAGAGTTTATGCATTGCCAAAGAAATTTTATACTCATTTCTTTTTACTCAATAAAAATTTATTTATACGACAAGCTGGAATTTTTGCAGGTACAATCAAAGGGAAAGACTTTTTACCTTCACAGGAATTGGCTCTTGCAAATAGTCTGAAAAAAGAATTTCCTGTTGTTGATGTAGATTTACAAACAGCACTGACATTTTTAAGATGTGATCTGATTTCACTTCCTGATTCTAAGTTGGGCTGGACGTTAATCAGCTTCGAAGGTTTTATTCTTGGTTGGGTAAAAGTTTTGGATCGGAGGGTAAATAATTATTATCCGAAAGAATGGAGGATTTTTAAGAAAGAATGATGGGGGAATTGCGAAGTGCGAACCAGGAAAAGTGAAAAGTGAAAAATGAAAAATGAAAAATGAAAAGTGAAAAGTGAAAAATGAAATGACAAACGAGGAATTGTGTACACTGTATTCAGAAGTAATCAAGCTGTGCAAACCGGCTGAAAAACATTTTGTAAATCGTTCAAAGACGGGAATTGATCTTTATACAAAAAAGTCTGTTAAAGCATTTGGGAAAGAATACCCGGATATGTTTTTTGCGGGTGTAAAATTGAATAAGGGTTATATTGGGTTTTATTTTATGCCAATTTATTGCGAGCCTACTTTAGTGGGCCAATTGGATTCTGAATTATTAAAATTATTAAAAGGGAAATCGTGTTTTCATTTAAAAAAAATCACCCCGGAGCTAAAATTAGCAATCAAACATGCACTTGAATTAGGGATTAAGAATTATCGTGAGAAGGAGTGGATTTAGTGACTTTTCTGTTGTTTAAATTGCTGATAGTCAAAAAAATAAAAATTGTTTTAGAGTTATTCTCCTGTAGATTTTACAGGTTTTCGTAGATTTTTCGCAGAGTAAAATAAGACTGAATTCGTGCTTACATTTTTCTAGCTTTGCAAATCATTTTTATCACCTTATGTCAGAAATTCCTAAAACTTACGACCCTTCATCAATCGAAGATAAATGGTACGCCTATTGGATCAAAAACGGCTTTTTCAAAAGTGTTCCGGATGAGCGCGAGCCATATACAATAGTGATCCCTCCACCAAATGTGACCGGCGTATTGCACATGGGACACATGCTCAACAATACGATTCAGGATGTATTGATTCGTCGTGCGCGTATGTTAGGTAAGAATGCATGTTGGGTTCCGGGAACAGATCATGCATCAATTGCAACAGAAGCTAAAGTGGTAGCAATGTTGAAAGAAAAAGGCATCAATAAAAAGGATCTTTCCCGTGAAGAATTTTTAAAACATGCGTGGGTTTGGAAAGAAAAATATGGTGGAATCATTCTTGAACAATTGAAAAAATTAGGAGCTTCCTGCGACTGGGATCGTACACGATTTACAATGGAGGAGGATTTAAGTGACGCAGTGATCGAAGTTTTTATTGATTTATATAAGAAAGGTTTAATCTATCGCGGTGTTCGAATGGTCAATTGGGATCCGCTTGGAAAAACGGCATTGAGTGATGAAGAAGTAATTCACAAAGAAGTTAATTCCAGATTAGTTTATGTTCGTTATGCTATTGTTGATGCAACACTTGCTGCAATTCTAAAATCGAATGCTTCCGATTGGACTTTATCTGAAAATTCATGGCAGGTTACTATCGCCGGTAAATCATACACGGGAAATGAATTCATTACCATTGCAACTGTACGTCCGGAAACTATTTTAGGTGATACCGGCGTATGTGTTCATCCTGATGATGCGCGTTATTCAAACATGAAGGGTAAGTTTGCTGTTATTCCAATGGTAAATCGTCCGGTGCCGATTGTATTTGATACTTACATTGAAATGGAATTCGGTACAGGTGCATTGAAAGTTACTCCTGCACATGACATCAATGACTATAATCTCGGTGTAAAATATAATTTGGAAGTTATTGATACTATCAATGACGATGGTTCAATGAGTCCTGCTGCTCAGTTTTATATTGGCGAAGATCGTTTTACAGTTCGTAAAAAAATTATCAAAGACCTGGAGACTTCAGGTCACATGACAAAGATAGAAGACTACAAAAATAAAGTTGGATATTCTGAAAGAACGGATGCTGTCATAGAACCGAAATTGTCTATGCAATGGTTTTTGAAAATGGATACCATCAGTAAACCTGCTCTTGATAATGTTCTGAATGGAAATGTAAAGTTGATTCCGGAAAAATTTATCAATACTTACAAACATTGGATGGAGAATGTACACGACTGGTGTATTTCACGTCAATTATGGTGGGGACAACGAATTCCGGCTTGGTATGATCCGAAAGGACGTACTGTCGTGACTCGTACTTCGTCTGAAGCAATTGATCTTTTCAAAACCCAATTTCCCGGATTTGAATTTTCTGAAAGTGAATTGAATCAGGATGAAGATGTATTGGATACATGGTTTTCTTCATGGCTATGGCCTATAAGTGTGTTCGATGGATTTAAGGATCCGGGTAACAAAGACATCAAATATTATTATCCGACAAATGATCTAGTGACAGCACCGGAAATTCTTTTCTTCTGGGTTGCGCGAATGATTATTGCCGGTTATGAATGGATGGGCGAAAAACCTTTTTCAAATGTTTATCTCACAGGTATCGTTCGTGATAAGCAAGGAAGAAAAATGTCTAAGTCGCTCGGGAATTCTCCTGATCCTTTAGAGTTGATAAAAAAATACAGCGCCGATGGAGTTCGTGTGGGTATGTTGCTTTCGTCTCCTGCAGGAAATGATTTGTTATTCGATGAATCATTGTGCGAGCAAGGAAGAAATTTTGCAAATAAAATCTGGAATGCATTCCGTTTAGTGAAAGGATTTAATGTTGGCGACATTCAACAAACTACTGCTGATAAAGTTGCTATCGAATGGTTTCACTCACGAATGCAGGAGCAATTGGAAATTATCAACGATCATTATTCTAAATTAAGAATGAGTGATGCTTTGATGGCTTCTTATAAATTGATTTGGGATGATTTCTGTTCATGGTATCTTGAAATGGTAAAACCTGATTTCGTTGATGGGCAAGCAATGCCAATTTCAAAAGCAACAATGGATGCAACAATTTCAATTTTCGAAGATCTGCTTAGAATAATTCATCCATGGATGCCATTTATCTCCGAAGAGTTATGGCATTTGTTAAATGACCGCAAAGAAAAAGATTGTCTGATATTGGCAAAATGGCCTGAAGTAATTTCAATTGACCAAACATTGTTAAGTGATTTCAATTTGGCTTCAGAGTTAATTACGCAGGTGAGAAATACACGCAAACAGAAAAATCTTTCACCGAAAGAAAAAGTATCTCTGTTTGCTAAAGAAACTTCCTCCTTGAAAAGTCGATTCATAGATGTAATAATTCGTTTAGCTAATCTAGATAAATTTGAAGCAGCAAGTACGAAGGTTGAAAATGCAAGTTCATTTCTAATTGGGCAACAGGAATTTTATATTCCTTTTTCTGCTGGAATTAATTTGGATGAAGAGAAGGAACGGTTGATGAAAGAGCTTGACTATAATCTGGGATTTCTGAAATCAGTACAAGCCAAATTAGCTAATGAACGTTTTGTTGCAAATGCAAAACCGGAAATTATCGAAAGTGAGCGCAAAAAGCAATCGGATGCTGAAGCTAAGATTAAATCGATACAGGAGATGTTGGAAGGGTTAAAGTAAGTTTTTTGTTTTTGTTTTTGTTCAAAGTTCAAAGTTCATCCCAATGGGACAAAGTTCAAAGTTGCGGTGTATTGATATGGCAACTTTGAACATTACACTTTTCTTGATATGTAATACTAGATATTCGAAAAAGTTGGAAGGCTGTATTTATTTTGACTTTTGACTTTTGACTTTTAACTTTGACCATTGACCATTAACCATTAACCATTAACCTCTAACCTCCAATATTAAACCTTCCCCGTTACTTGGTAAACAACCACTCCAAACCATTCATGTAAAATCTTTTCCCAATTCATCATCGTTTGCACGGACGGGAGAATGAGATAGTCCAATTCAAATTTTAGTGGGCCACTATAAAGGTCTGTAGAGAATGGTATAGTTTCAATTCCTTGTTTGTAAAAGCAAGCCATAGCGCGACGCATGTGATAGCCGCTTGTAATTAAAATAGGTTTTGTGTTTGGAAAATAATGAGATATTAAATTTTTGCAGTTGATTGCGTTTTCATAGGTATTTCTAGATGCAAATTCATCCACTATTATTGAATCCGGTATTCCATTTTGAACTAAATATTCGTGAAGCATGGTGAAATCTTTTGCTTCTGATGAATGTAATGATGAGGAACCGCCACATAAAATTAAGTTGCTGATTTTCCCTTTATGATAAAGATCGATAGTTTGCATTAACCTGTCTGTACGATCATTAAATTGTATTCTATCAATTAATGGAGAATAAGTGCTCATGCCGGTTAATAGTATGGCAACATTATTTGAATCTAGTTGCACATTGTTAATTGGTTTGACTTCCCATTTAGCCATGAAACGATCAAAAATTAATGTATTGCTGAAAAAAAGGAGAATGAAGATCATAGCCTTCAAATGGCGTTTCTTTTTGTATTCTTTTTTTGTGAAAATGGATAGTGATAAAAGAATAACCGCCCAGGTAAATGGAGAAATTAGAAATGAGAATAATTTCGAGAGTGTAAAAAACATGTTCGTAATTTGATTCAGCGGATTAGTTTATAGTCGCAAAGTAAGTTAATTTTACCCTAAGTATGAAAAAAGCTTTCCGCTATTTATTTTATCTCCTCCTGTTTGCCCTGTCTTGTATTGTGATTTGGGCTGTCTTTAATTGGAGCCTTGTTTCTTACAGCTTGGGACAATTGCAAGGTCAGCTTCAAATTGTTCGTAAAGCGCGACCGCTGGAAGAAGTTCTGCTCGATAAAGATTTTCCTGATTCGTTAAAAGCAAAAATTCGCTTTGTCGATGTGATTGCTCATTTCGCTTCTGACTCACTTGGACTGAAACGATCTGAAAATTACACTACTTTGTATGATCAAAAGAATAAACCTCTTCTTTGGGTTATTACTGCTTCGGAGAAGTACAAATTCAAAGCTTATCAATGGCATTTTCCGGTTTTAGGGAATGTTTCGTATAAGGGATTTTTCGATTATGAAAAAGGTGCTATTGAAGATTCATTATTGCAAATTGACGGCTACGATACAGATTACGGTGAAGTGAGTGCTTGGAGTACATTAGGATGGTTCAAAGATCCAATTTTATCCAATATGCTCAGGAGAAGCGATGGTCAGCTCGCTGAATTGATCATTCATGAAATGACGCATGCAACTGTCTATTTAAAAAGTAATGTTGACTTAAATGAAAATCTAGCCAGCATGATAGGCGAGGAGGGAGCTGTTCGTTTTCTGACTTCTCATTTCGGAAAGGAATCAAAGCAATTAGAAGACTACCTCTTTCGAAAAGCAGATTATGATTTGTTCAGCAAACAAATGCTTCTAGCTCGCGATCAATTGGATTCACTCTATAAAACATTTGGCAATTTACCCGTCAATCAAAAAGAAAAATTAAAGTCGGAAATGATTGAAAAAATTGTTAGTTCGCTTGATACAGTTTCTTTTCATAATAAAAAACGTTATTCTTCTTTGTTCGAAATGCGAAAACCTAATAATGCTTACTTTATGAATTTTGTGAGGTATGATTCGCAAAAGGAGGAAATGCGGATTGAGTTAAATATGAAATTTCAAGGCGATATTGTGGTCTATCTAAAGTCGATAGAAGGAAGAGATTGAATTTCGGAATGCGGATTTCGGAATGCGAATTGTGATATCGCTTAATTCGCTAAACGAAATCCGCATTCCGAAATTCGATTTACTGTCGTTCTTAGAAACCGATGAGTTGAGGCATGTGAATAAATGTACAGTCAATTCCTAAGGAATCTCGTAGCCTTATCTACACACCCTCCCCTCAAGAAAGTTCGAAGTGTCATCTCTTCAGAGATCTCGTGGATCTCTTGGAACAACTTTTGGAATGCGAATGGTGATAGCTCTTAATCCGCAATCCGAATTCCAAAATCCGCAATTCCAACTACATATTTCTCCTATACTGCCCGCCCACTTCAAACAATGCCGATGTAATCTGACCCAATGAACAGTATTTTGTGGTGTCCATCAAATCATCGAATAGATTTTTATTCTGAACGGCATTAAGTTGTAATTTGTGTAAAAGGTCGTCTATTTTATCAGCATGACGAGTTTGTAATTCTTTTAACATTGTAATCTGATATTCTTTCTCTTCTGGTGTTGCACGAATTACTTCTCTAGGCACAACAGTAGGCGAACCTTTGCTCGATAAGAAGGTATTAACTCCGATGATTGGGAATTCTCCATTGTGTTTCAATGTTTCATAATACAAACTCTCTTCCTGAATTTTTCCACGCTGATACATCGTTTCCATTGCACCTAAAACTCCGCCGCGTTCAGTGATGCGATCAAATTCTATCATCACTGCTTCTTCAACAAGGTCTGTTAGTTCTTCAATGATAAATGAACCCTGAGTCGGATTTTCGTTTTTTGCTAAACCTAATTCACGATTAATAATCAACTGAATTGCCATTGCTCTGCGAACACTTTCTTCTGTTGGAGTTGTGATTGCTTCATCGTAAGCATTTGTGTGAAGCGAATTACAATTGTCATAGATTGCATAAAGCGCCTGTAGTGTTGTACGAATATCGTTGAAATCAATTTCCTGTGCATGTAACGATCTTCCTGAAGTTTGAATGTGATATTTCAACATCTGTGAACGTTCATCTGCATTGTATTTTAATTTCATTGCTTTGGCCCAGATCTTTCTGGCAACACGACCAATTACCGCATACTCAGGATCAATTCCATTACTGAAAAAGAAACTTAAATTCGGAGCAAACTTGTTGATGTCCATTCCACGTGACAAATAATATTCAACATACGTGAAGCCATTTGATAAAGTCAGTGCTAATTGAGTAATTGGATTTGCACCTGCTTCTGCTATGTGATAACCCGATATTGAAACTGAATAGAAATTACGAACTTTTTTATCGATGAAATATTGTTGAACATCGCCCATCAAACGAAGTGAGAATTCAGTAGAGAAGATACATGTATTTTGTGCCTGATCTTCCTTCAAAATATCTGCCTGAACTGTACCGCGCACAATTTGTAATGTATGTGTTTTGATTTTCTGGTAAACATCCATTGGCAAAACCTGATCGCCGCTAATGCCAAGAAGCATTAACCCCAAACCATTATTTCCTTCCGGCAATGGTCCTTGATAAACAGGTTGTGTTGTTCCTTTTGCTTTGAAGATGGCAGCGATTTTCTTCTTCACTTCATCTAACAAATTATGTTCAATAATATATTTCTCACATTGCTGATCAATTGCTGCATTCATGAAAAAACCTGTTATGATGGAAGCAGGTCCATTGATTGTCATGGAAACCGATGTCTTCGGATCGCCCAAATCAAATCCGCTATACAATTTTTTTGCATCATCTAAACAGCAAATGGAAACTCCACTGTTACCGATTTTTCCATAGATATCAGGTCTGTAATCCGGATCTTGTCCATACAGTGTGACTGAATCAAATGCTGTAGACAATCTTTTTGCAGCCATTCCTTTACTCACATAATGGAAACGACGATTCGTTCTTTCCGGTCCACCTTCACCGGCGAACATTCGTGTCGGATCTTCTTCTGTACGTTTGAAAGGATAAACTCCTGCTGTGTAAGGGAATTCTCCGGGAAAATTTTCCTGCAAATTCCACTTTAGGATTTCGCCCCATGCTTCAAATTTTGGAGTAGCTACTTTTGGAATATGTGTATGTGAAAGTGATTCTGTAAACGTTTTTACTTTGATGTCTTTATCACGAACTTTGTAAACATAATATTCATTGCGATAACTTTGAACTTTTGCCGGCCAATCCTCAATGAGCTTGCGATTTTTTCCGTCTAAATCTAACGATACTTGCAGATAAAATTCTTCAAGCTGTTTTATCAATCGGTCTTTATCATCAAATTTTGATTCTTGCAGTGCTTCAATCGATTTACGAATGCCAAATAATTTTTGTGCTACAGTTCCCTGATCAATTGTCCACTTTGCATATTTGCGAACAGTCTCTGAAATTTCACTAAGGTATCTTATTCTGGAAGGAGGGATAATGTAAATTTTTTCTGACATCTCTCCTGTAATCTCAAAATGTGATTGCAAATCTATTTTTACTTTCTCATTCAATTTGTCAATGATAGAACGATAAAGACGGTTCATTCCCGGATCGTTGAATTGCGAAGCGATGGTTCCATAAACCGGTAAATCGTCATCATCGGTTTCCCATAATTGATGATTGCGTTTGAATTGCTTTTTTACATCACGCAAAGCATCTAATGCTCCTCGTTTGTCAAATTTATTCAGAGCAATAATGTCAGCAAAATCAAGCATGTCGATTTTTTCCAATTGTGTTGCTGCACCGTATTCAGGTGTCATTACATAAAGCGCCAAATCGGAATGATCGGTAATTTCTGTATCACTTTGTCCTATACCAGACGTTTCGAGAATGATTAGATCGTAGGCCGCTGCTTTTAAAATATCGATAGCGTCTTTTACATATTTAGAAAGCGCAAGATTAGATTGTCGAGTCGCCAATGAACGCATGTACACACGTGGATTGGAAATTGAATTCATGCGAATCCTGTCGCCTAATAAGGCTCCTCCTGTTTTTCTTTTTGATGGATCAACAGAAACGATGGCAATTTTTTTGTCTTTGAAGTCAATTAAAAAGCGACGAACTAATTCATCTACTAAAGACGATTTTCCTGCGCCACCTGTTCCTGTGATTCCTAAAACAGGAACTTGTGCAATAGTTTTTGTTTCTGTTATCGAATGAATTTTCTTGCGAATCTGCTCAAATTCTTTTTCATTATTCTCTGCACAGGAAATCAATTTGGCTATTGCTGTCGGATTCTTTTTTGTTAGATGATCAACTTCGCCATTCATATTTACTCCTGTAGGGAAATCGCATTTTTGCAGCATGTCGTTGATCATACCTTGCAAACCCATTGTACGACCGTCGTCAGGAGTATAAATTCTGCTAATGCCATACGCTTGCAATTCCTTGATCTCTTCAGGAAGAATTACGCCGCCACCACCTGCAAAAATTTTAATGTGTCCACAACCTTTTTCTTTTAACAGATCATGCATGTATTTGAAATACTCTACATGACCACCTTGATAAGAAGTCATTGCAATTGCCTGAACATCTTCTTGGACCGCACAATCCACAACATCCAATACACTTCTATCATGCCCGAGATGAATTACCTCTGCGCCGCTTGACTGAATAATCCGGCGCATAATATTGATTGCAGCGTCATGCCCATCGAACAAAGAAGCAGCAGTAACAATTCGGATTTTATTTATGGGTTTGTAAACTTCGATTTTATTCATTGGATGCAATATTCGGGTATTTTGGCAAAGATAGACTTTTTTACTCTGTTTTCTAACTTTAGAAGGACGGTTAAGGATTTGGAAAACAAAAGAATACATTGATTTTGCGACTTTTTTGCGATACTATTAATTGAATATTTTGCTACATTTGAGAGACCCTAATTCTTGAGCTTATGAAAAAAATAGCGACTCTGATTTTTTTGTTAACCACGTGCATTCAATTTGCAAATTCTCAGCAAACAAAATTCTCTAAAATTTATTATGACATTTCTGCTGCAAAGGCCAATGCAATGGCTAAAACTTATGATGGAGGCTTGATTCTTTGCGGTAACGAAGAATCACAACTTTCTGTTTTGAGAGTTGATTCTTTGGGTGATGTTCTTTGGGCAAAGAAAATTGGCTTCACGTACGATGGAACATTTAATTCCCTTGTCAGAACAACGGATTCATGTTTTGTACTCGTAGGAAAAATTTACAACTCTCTTTTATGGTCATATGATATTGTAATTGTAAAAATTGATTTAAGTGGTGCAATAATTTGGACGAAAGTTATCGAAGAAAACGATTCTCAAGAAGCTATGTCAATTGAAGAAACGTATGATGGTGGTTTTATTGTTACCGGTTATGAATTCATTTCTTTAATACCAAATTCGCATATCCTTGTATTGAAATTAGATTCACAAGCGAATGTAGAATGGTATAATGTTTTATCTGGAGGGAACACTGCAAATATTGGCTCTATCGTGAAACAATTGCCGGATAGTAGTTTTGTTGTTGGAGGTGGTGTTGAGGATAGCTCAATTTTTGATGGAAAAGGGTACATCTGTAATTTTTCTCGGACCGGAGTTCTTCAATGGACTAATTTTTATAATACATCAACTCCTCAAAATTTTACTATAAATGATTTGGTAATTGATTCGAATGGGGTTTTTGTATATGGCAGTAGTGAATCAGGTAGTTTATTTATTTTTAAAATTGGTTTTAACGGCTCGCTAATTTGGAGTAAGGAAATTGGAAATGGTATTGGTCGTTCAAATTGTATAAATTGTTTAACTGATAAAATGAGATTGCTCGCAAATGGTCAGTTAGTTTTTGTTGCAGGATCTACGAGTTCATCATGGTTTTCATTTTTAGTGAATATTGATACATCAGGTACATTTAATTGGGCACAATTTCTTGAAAATAGTGTTTATGATGTTTTGGAAGCTGATGATCATGGTTTATTCTTGTTAGGAAGTGGACCAATGCTTGGTGTACGAACAACCACAATTAGTCAACCGCATTTTGGAATAAATAAAACAGACTCTCTTGGGAATGCTGATATCTGTACATCTCCATATCCACCAATAATTTTAAATTCGAATGTGGTTACTGTAAATGCGGTTACAATGACAAATGCTCCTCGTATTATTTCTTCAATTGTAAAAGTCCCTGTTGAATCAGCTATTTTATTTTCTACTCAAAATAGTTGTGTCGATTTTATTGGCGCTATTGATGAAAATGGATTCCTGCCATTGGAATTTTATCCTAATCCTTCAACATCAAGTGTAATTCTGAAATTAAAAGATGTAACAGGTAATGTCCAAGTAAAAGTTACTGATATTTTTGGACAAATTGTTTTGGAAAAGCAAGTTGATGTTAGTAACGAAAATGAAATCCGGTTTGATCATCATCTTTCAAGTGGAGTGTATAGTGTTGTAGCTATTTCTTCGGAGAAAAAGTTTGTTGGGAAAATGATTGTGGAGTGAGGTGAGGACAGTGGTCAGGGAAGAGTTTTTTTTGTCCCGCAGATAGCGCAGATTTCCGCAGAGGTGTGTGGTTGTTTTTTTGACTTTTGATTTTTGCCTTTTGCCTTTTAATTTTTTGTCCCGCAGATTGCGCAGATTTCCGCAGAGGTGTGTGGTTGTTTTTTTGACTTTTGACTTTTGACTTATAATTTTTTGTCCCGCAGATAGCGCAGATTTCCGCAGAGGTGTGTGGTTGTTTTTTTG
>CAYHCU010000033.1:0-18070 GCA_964355035.1 uncultured Flavobacteriales bacterium
AGAGAAAGCTTACCAATCATCTGACGAGTCAGCAATTAACTATCTTTCGGCATTTCTTGTTTAAGAAAATATTTCGGCCAAAGCTTGATAGATAGTTCGGCCATTTTCTGATGTAATTCTTGTTTGTGAGCAATTGCTTTTGCAAGAACTTCATCTGCTGTATAACCGGACTGAATATCAAATTCGAATTTTTTCTTGTAAAGATCAGCGCCTAAACGAAAGCTTCGAGGGCTATCATTCTTCATTGTCTTCAGAAAATCAGCATACGATTTAATTGCACCCATAGCTAATTTCGCACGATTTGAAATTTCTGTTTTCTCAGCATCACTCAAGTGAGATTCCTTCAAAGCATTCGGAAGATCTGTTTCAAAAACCGAAAGTCCGCCTAAATTTTGTTCGATTGCGAGTTGAGTATGTTCAAGTGTCGGATTTTTCAAATTCTTTTTTGCAGCTTCGTAATAGGCAGGAATATTGATCAGTTTAATTCCCAGGTTATGCAAACGCACATCCAAAGAATCGTAATTGTTGTTGATCATTTCAGCAAACTCGCCTGAAACATTATAGTTCGATGGGTTCCATTCGCCTGATTTCATGTCGTTGATTGACCATACAATTGATTTCAATTGATTGTCGATCATATAATAATCCGTCTTGTTGTTATCAGACAAGTTTTTCAAGTCGAAACCTTTTAAAGAGTCCAGATTTGCATTTGCAAAAGCCAATTGTCTGGTATCTTCAACAGCATCAGGAATCACAAGTACACTATCGTATTTATGATATCCTTGGCTACTGGCCCAACTTGGATAAACTTCCCAAATTCGTTCTACGAAAGCATTTTTAAATTGATCGAATTGTTGATTTTGATCGCCGGATGTGGCCGCTTTCTTAGAATTACAGCCAAAGCCTGCTATGATCAGCAATGCCAGAGTTAGGATTTTTTTCATGGTACAATGATAGGGAAATAAATTAGAAATGTATAAGGGCTATTTACCAATTGAATACACTATTTTCATTGCATTATAAATAGCCTGATGTCCTATTGTAGCATGGTCTTCTTGTGGTAAATAATCAAAGAAGGTCGTCACATTCTTGCTCTTTGCGTTCTTAATTTTTTCGGCTAATAAATTTGCATCGACTTCCATTACATGCGGGATGTCGCTTGGTGTAAGGCCTTCTTTTCCAACGCCAATGTAAATATCAATCTTAGGTGTAAATTTTTCGTTCAAAAAAAGCAAAGGTTGATTTAATAGAGAACCATTATCCCACCATAAACTCGGACTAATGATAATATATTTATTGAACAATGTCGGATTCTTTAATAAAATTTCTGTTGCCAAAAGTCCGCCTAAAGATTCGCCAATGATCGTTTTTGTAGAATTTGTTTTGTATTTTTTCTCGATAAATGGTTGCAATTCTTTTTCTAAAAAGGAAATAAATTTATCAGAATGTCCTGAGGTTGGATATCTTTTTTTATCCGCTTCACTTGTTGTAGGGAAAGAGAAATCTCTTTTTCTGTCTACATTGGCAATCCCAACTACTATCGATTTGGGAACGCGATTGATCCAATCGAAACTATTGAACTGGACAAGTCCTACAACATGAATAAAATCTTCGTCTGCTGATCCATCAAGCAAATAAATTACAGAATATTTAATTGTGTCTTTATTATCATATCCCTCGGGAAGATAAATATTCAAAACTCGTTTCTCTGCTAACTCCACTGATTGGATTTCTTCAGTCACACCCAGGACAAATGGTTTGCTGCTATCGGTTTGTTTTGGTTTATTCGTCTGACAAAAAACAAATGATGAAGTGAATATGAGAATGCAAATAATAGAGATCTTTTTCATTATTGTGTGTTTGTAATTGTCGTGTCAATGAAATATGATATTTGTCTGTATGGGAACAATTCCCATTCGGCGCTGAATACTTTTCCGAAGAACAGTAGCAGAAAAAAAAGTAATATGTGTTTCATTTTTTGACGAATTTTATTTTTCAAATTTATAAAAGTTACTGTACTAATATATGGAAAATATTTGAAAAGGAATGAATTTTGAGAATTCTTACATCTCACTGCAATTGATAATTTCTCCGTTATTTTCAGGTCGCTCCTACGGAGCTTATAATTTGGTCATTGATACTTTCTACAAACAGGTTGTCCCTACGGGACTTTTGTTTCGTGATCTGTATGTTTCTACTTTTAGGTTATTTCTTTAGAGTCGTTTTTTCTTTATTTTTTTTCTTCATAATAGATATCCCTACGTGATTGTTTTTGTGACCACTTTTATTTCCATGTAAAGATTTTTTTTGCGGGAATTTCTTTATTGTTTGTAGCAATTGGTGCATTCCAAATCCTAGCTCCGTAGGAGAGGCCTGTAAATTTGTTTGTCCATTCAAACCTGCCTACCGGAAAAATTTAGCCCGACAAATCTAGCATCTCTTATCTCATTAAGTCTTCTTCAGTAGTCAATTTGTTTTAAAACCCGGCCATGACTTTTGTCATGTCGTCGTTATCGATTAGGTAAAAGACTCTGAATTTGAGAAATTTTTCTATATTTTTAACGAAAAGCTGCTTTTGAAGCTTTGAAATGCGTGTTTCGACCTAGGGTTAGCAATTTGATAAAAGAGAAAGTCTTTCGAAGATAAAGTTGGATTTTTCCACTATTTATCATACTTTTAAACCACTTTCGAATCCTGAATTGCCCACTGCGAGTACCCAACAACCAGATTTAACTTAATGGCTAGCTGAAAAAGTTTTTTTCGGTTTTGGCTTGAGTTATTTTAGGTTTCGCTCAAGGTTATTATGAACCAAAATGGATTCCGCCCGTAATATCAAAATATACATCAACATATAATACTTCATCAATGAAAAAATGGCTTACCCTCAGTTTCGTCTTCTTTGTAGTTAACAATTTGTTTGCTCAAGGTGGAAACGGAAATTCATCCAACGTTATCACGTGTTCGGACTTCCACATTTCTCGTCCGCTTCGTGATATCGTAAAAGATTATCCTGCAGGGGAATTGATAATTTATAAGGATGAAGAATCAAAGGACCGCACACATCGTAAACCACAAAAATTTCCTCTGACTGTTAAAGATGGGCCACAATATGGTAACGACCTTTCTTCCGTGCAAAAAGAGATGGGTACTGTTCCGGGAAGAGCACCAATAACAAACTGGGCCGGACAAACGGCAAGTGGTTTCCGACCTTATGATCCTTCGGGTGCTGTCGGTCCATTGCATTATGTGCAGATGATCAACTCTACTACTTTCAAAGTGTATGATAAAGTTACAGGAACAGTTTCTCTTACCGCCATTCTTGGAACGCTTTGGTCACCGGCTACTCCAAATTCAGGCGATCCAATTGTTCTCTATGATAAAGCGGCTGATCGATGGTTTCTTGCACAGTTTGGTACAGCAGGTAATGCTATGTACATTGCTATTTCAACTACAGGCGATCCGACTGGAACGTATTATACCTATACTTTTACTTCGCCTCAATTTCCGGATTATTTGAAGTTCTCTGTTTGGGCTGATGGTTATTATATGACGTCAAACCAAACACAAAAAGTATTTGCTTTCGACCGCACTGCAATGCTTGCAGGTACTGCCGGTTCACGCGCTGTCTATACAAATTTTTCGCCACCACAAGGAACAGGCTTTTTTGTTCCGCTTCCGGGAGATGCTTCTGACGGAACTTTACCAAGCTATGGAACTCCTTGTCCGATCTTTTCTTACTCTGACAACGGTTGGGGTGCAAGTTATTCTGATGCAGTAAATATTTATCAGATGGCTGTCAATTGGATTCCTGTAACTCCAACTGCAACGATTACACTCGCAGGAAATATTCCAACAGCTGTTTTCGATGCTTCTTATGATGCAAGCTGGAATGACGTTATTCAACCCATAACGGCTCAGAAATTAGATGGAATTGGTGGTGTCTGTATGTATCGCGCACAATGGAAAAGTTGGGCAGGTTATAATTCTGTTTTGCTGAATTGGGGAGTGAAAATAAATGCATCTCAAAGAAGTATTAAATGGTGTGAGATGCGTCAGGATCAATCAACCGGTGTATGGTCTGTTTATCAGGAAGGAATTTATTCGCCCGATGCAAGTACACGATGGATGGGAAGTATCGCTATGGATCAAAATGGCTCTATCGGTTTGTGTTATATGAAAACGGAAGCTGCAACGACGACTTATCCCGGACTTTATTATACAGGGAGAAGAACTTGTGATCCTTTGGGAACATTACCTGTTGCTGAAACAATGGTTATTGCAGGAACCGGATATCAAACCGGAACGAACAGAGTTGGAGATTACGGACAAGTTGTTCTTGATCCGGATGGTAGTACATTTTGGTACACAGGTGAATATATGGGTGGAACTTCGGGTGGCTCTGCTGCACGAACACAGATATTTTCATTTCAAATTACTCCTTGTGGGAATAATGCTTTCGTCAATATTTCCTTGACGGGTGGAACGAATCCTCAGTGTCCCGGAACATCAACTACTTTTACTGCGACTCCAACTAACGGCGGAACGACTCCTGCTTATCAATGGAAAGTCAATGGTGTGAATGTCGGAACGAATAGTGCTACTTACACAACTTCATCTTTGACCAACGGACAAATTGTAACCTGTGTCATGACTTCTAATATGGTTGGTGTAACCGGAAATCCCGCTACATCAAATGCAATTACGATGGTAGTGAATACAGTTGTGACACCTTCTGTTTCAATTGCGCTGACAACAGGAACTAATCCCTCTTGTGCTGGAACACCGATAACGTTCACTGCTACTGCTGTGAATGGTGGTGCTGCACCTTCTTACCAATGGAAAGTAGACGGCGTAAATACAGGAACTAATAGTGCAACATTTTCTACCTCAGCTCTTACCAACGGACAAATAGTTAGTTGTGTGATGACATCAAATGCATTGTGTGTTTCATCGGCAACTGCAACTTCGAATTCGATAACAATGACAATTACTCCGGTGGCGAATCCAACGGTTACAATTGCTCAAACAGCAGGAACAAATCCGCTTTGTACAGGGGCTTCTGCCACATTCACTGCTACTGTTCTCAATGCGATTAGTACTGTTTACCAATGGAAGGTGGATGGCGTGAACAGTGGAAGTAACAGTTCAACGTTTACTCCTGTATCACTTACAACCGGACAAATTATTTCTTGCGACATTACATCCACACCAACTTGCGCTTCTTTTACTAGTGCAACAATTGGCACTGGTACAAACTTGAATGCTACTACAAGTGATCTTGGTGTAGCTTATCCTACTTATTATGGAAGTGGTCGTCAGCAATATCTTATCAAAGCGTCTGAACTTATTGCTGCAGGTTATTCTGCCGGAAATATTAATTCAATTGGTTTTAATGTTGGCGGTACAACCGGTGATCCTGCAACATTACTAGGATACACGATTAAAATGGCGCATAGTGCAGTGACAGTTACGACGACTACTTTTCAAGCTCCGGTATTCACTACTGTTTTTGGTCCGGTAAATTATACACCGACATTAAATTCAATTAATACCCATACTCTGATTAGCCCGTTTGTATGGAATGGAACTTCAAATGTGATCATCGATATTTGTTTTTCTAATCAAGTGGTTGGTGTTACTGCGTATCAGAATTATCAGACAACTTCTTCCTTCTTTTCCACAACTTATTATCAGGTGGATGGAGCGACTTCAACTGCGTGTACTCAAGCTACAGGCACTAGAGGTTCTATGAGACCGAATATGATTTTTAGTCGGGGGATTACTTCAGTAAATGCTTCTTCAAATGCAATTACAATGACAGTTAGCAATTGTTCTGTTTCTGCTAATGTGGTTGTGTTCATTGAAGGTTTTTATATTGGAAGTAGCACGATGAAAGCTGTTTTGTTTAATTCAGGTTTAAGTTCTGATCCGACAGCATGTGATTCAATTAATGTTGATCTTTATGACGGAAGTGCTCCATTTCCTTTTGTTGAAAGCGCAAAAGGTTTGCTTCATACAAATGGAACCGCACAAGTGCAATTCTCTGCAGGGACATTGAATAGGTTGTACTATATTTCAGTACGTCATCGCAATGCACTCGAAACATGGAGTTCTGTCCCGGTAATGATGGTAAATAATGTAACTTATAATTTCACAACTGCACAAAATAAATCATACGGTAATAATTCTGTGAATCTCGGAGCCGGAGTTTATGGGATGTATAGTGGCGATGTTAACCAAAGTCAGCTTATTGATTTAACAGATTTACAATTGTTGGAAACAGCAACCGGATTGTTTCTCAATGGATATCAGGTAGACGATTTAACCGGTGACCTGCAAATTGAATCTGCGGATTATAGTTTGGTGGAAAATAATCTTTATAAAGCCCTGTTGCGTCCATAATCGTTGTTCGATATTCGATGTTCGTTGTTCGTTGTTCGTTGTTCGAGCGGTGTGAGTCGTAACGAAGAACGAATATCGAACAACAATTAACAATCAGGCTTTAGCCGAAAGCGCAGTGTGTATTAAGAAGTTCCTGAATTGAAATTACATTTTTGGCTAAAGCCGATTTGTAGTTTATTTCTTTGTCCGTCGCCTGAAGGCGACGGCAATAAAAAAATGCTTCCATTGGGCAGAACTTGAGTTTAAAATAAGCTTTTGCAAAGCCAGAATGTAGCTTGCTTCATTTAAAACTATGCAATCATGAATCCTGATCAAACATCAAACAACGAATAACGTACAACAAAAAAAGGCTACCCAAATCAGGTAGCCTTTTTCGTTATTCGCTGTTCGTAAGTCGTGATTCGAACCACGAACCACGACTTACGAAATTCGAATCACGAATAAACGAACAACTAAAATTAATTTTGAATTACTATTCTGGTAATTTTTGTCTCCATTCCGGGAGCTGCAATTTTAACAAAATAGATTCCGCGAACTAAATCAGTTGCTTTCATCTCAATTGTATTTCTTCCAACTGATAGATGTTTCACAAGAACAAGTTGTGTTTTACCGATCATGTCTGTTAGAGTTATTTCTGCGTCAGTTGCAAGAGCTGTTTCTAATTGAACAGTGAATAGACCTGCGTTTGGATTAGGGAATATTTCAGATGAGAAGGTTGCCGCAGCAATTTTTCCACCATCATGTCCATGATCATCATCACCATCGTCATCGCCATCGTCATCGCCATCGTCATCGCCATCGTCATCACCGTCGTCACCATCATGATTGTCACAATTTGGACGAAGTAAAACCCACATATATTTGTTTCTAACTTGTCCACAAGCATTTGTTACCTGAACACTTACAGGAACCATAAATGAATTTACTCCTGTGAAATCTACGGTTGCAACATTTGCAAGAGAAGTATAAGAAGCACCACCACCAACGTTCCAGACATAACTTACAGCGCCATTTACCGGTTGAATGGAATACTCAGCGATTAACTGACTAGGGCAAATTATATGAGGGCCATGTATGTTAGAAAGATGCATTTGTTTTTGATGCAAATTGAAACAATGTGAAGGACTTGTTCCACAAGCATTAGTTGCGGTTACACAAATACTTCCATTTGTGAATGTCGAAAGGAAGTCAACTGTAATGGAATTACCGTTGTTTGCTGTGATTACAACGTCAGCCGGAACAGTCCAGTTATAAGAAGCAACTGCTGTGTCAGGATCTACAGAATAAACGACACCTGTTGAACCACAAGTTACGGATGATGGACCTTGGTCACGGCGTGGTCTTTCCGGTGCAGTTGTGCATCCACCACCGCCACAGTTATTGACAAGAACAGAAGTGGTTGCTGAAGCAGAGCAAGCAAGGACATCGCTATATGTATACGTAATTGTTGTTGTTCCAACACCTGCTGTGGCAGGATCAAAATTTCCGGCTGAAACACCGTTGCCACTATACGTTCCGCCAACAGGACTTCCGCCTGTTAAAGGAAAGGCAGCATCAGTAGAACAAACAGGACTGATAGATGATAATGTAACAACAGGAGCAGGGTTTACGATTGTAGTAACCGACGAAGATGTACCACTGCAAGAGCCGCTGCTAACTGAAACAGAATATGTTCCTGCAGCAGTAACTGTAATGCTTTGTGTTGTTTCGCCACCCGGACTCCATGAGTATGATGAACCTGCTGAAGCTGTTAAAATTACATTTCCTCCTTGACAAAAAGTTGTTGAACCGCTAAGGGAGATTGTAGGAACAAAAGTGCTGTTGACAGTCATGGTAATTACTTGCGAAGTTGCAGTAGCAGTACTTGCACAAGTTGAATTGGATGTCATTACACATTGAACCTGATCTCCTGTTACGAGAGCGTTGTTTGAATATGTTGCACTGTTTGAGCCAACAATTGCACCATTAAGTGTCCATTGGTAAGCTGGGGTAGTTCCTTCATTCGTTGGTGTTGCTGTGAATGTAACATTTGATCCTGTACAAACCGTGTTACCCGGAGCAGCAGCGATACTCACTGTTGGAGCACTGCCACTTGTAATTGTCATTGTGATTGAATTTGAAGTAGCAGTAGGCGTACTTGCGCATGTTGAATTAGATGTTAACACACAATTTACTACATCACTATTTGCAAGTGCTGCATTTGTATAGGTAACAATGTTTGTTCCAACGTTAGCGCCATTCAATTTCCATTGATATGCTGGTGTTGTACCACCGTTTGTTGGCGTTGCAGTAAATGTTACGCTTGTTCCTGAACAGATTGAGCTTCCCGGATTCGCTGCAATACTTATTGAAGGTGCAACACTTGCACTTGCAGTAACAGCAAATGTTCTTGCGATACTTGAACCGCAGGCATTGTGCGCCATTACAGAGATATTTCCACTTGTAGAACTTGCCACAGCAGTAATAGAAGTGGTAGTTGATGACCCTGTCCAGCCACTAGGTAATGTCCAAATGTAATCAGTTGCTCCACTTACAGCAGAGATAGAATAAGTTTGTGAAGAGCCTGAGCATACACTGGCTGTACCGGTAATTGTACCTGGTTGAGCAGGTGTTAAACAACCACCGCCTTCAGTAAGTGCTAATGAGCTATTGTAAACATAGTCGCCCGATTCTGCACCATCACTATTACAAGCGGCGCCAGCAAAGTAGAAGGTGACATTTCCTGTTCCGGCAGCAGGAGCCGTCCAGTCGAATGTAAATGTGTGCGTATTACTTGTTGCGCCACCGTTCAATTGATGAACTACACTTGTTCTGCTGGCACCACTAACCGTTGCGCTCTTCAATTGTGTTTGAGAGGCATTCGTAATGATAAGAGTACCTGCATTTGTATTTGCAGCAGTCAATGCTTCACATCCAACACCAAAAAGACTTGAACCTGTCCGCGATACTACAACGCTCATATTATAAGTTGTGCCGGGAGTGTAAGTTCCTCCGGTAATACCGGAAATGGATATTGAACCACCTCCTGTATTGACTGCATAGTCACCATGGCAATCTGTGCAAGTAAGTTCTCCCGGTGAGCCTGTCTTGGCCGCTTTCCCATTATCAGTCATCATCGCACTAGTTAAAAGTGCAACAACTGTGAGAGACAACATTATTGTTGTTAGTTTTTTTAGAATCATGATTTGTTTTGTATTTATTGGTTATAGTTAATTATTAATTTCGCAGTTAATGTGTATTGATCACATCAGTCATTTTTATCTTACGGTTTTCAAAAGATACTCTTTCAAATTTTCCTCAATCTTAACGTTTATTTTTTACTAAACATGAATAGAGAAATAATCTTCAGAGTACTATCAGAATTGAATTGTTAAATACACTTCTATTGCAAGCAGAATTCAGAATGTTTACAGAATTCATAATTTGCATGTAAAGGTCTTGTGTTCGTAATTGCATTCAGTTATACAATTATAAAATTAATTTGCATAATTCCAGGATCGATTAAAAGTTGGATTTCAGAGGAGGAATTGCCGAGTTTTTACGCTATAATTTCTGGTGAATAAAAACATTGAAACGGTTGATTCTATTGGGATAGCAGACATATTTTGTTATATTAAAAAGCTTGTTTTTAATATAACAAAAGCTTGTTTATTTTTTCCCTGAAAGAGAAATATAAAATCAAAAATCCAAAGTTGACACAGAATTAGAATAGAGTATTTTTTTCTAAAATTATTTTACCTACGAAAAGGTTAGTTTGGTCGCTCTATAATTCGCGAAAATAAATTTCCTTTGGCTGCAAAGTTTTTTGAATCATTCTCTATAAAGGATTGGTGAATTCGTAGTCTTTGTCAGCTTCCCCTTTTCAAAAAAACCAAACGCCCTGCTAACAAAATGTTTGCAGGGCGTTTAGAACTCAAAATGTTGTCCGACAAGGGCTCGAACCTTGAATGACAGAATCAAAATCTGCTGTGTTACCATTACACCATCGGACAGTTTTGGGACGGCAAAAGTAATGATTTCATTTAGCTTTACAAACTAAATGGTAGAAAAAAACGCCCAAAATTGCGCGAATTATTGGGTTTTTTAGGAGGAAACCTGCTGTTTCCTTTAGCCTTAAATTGAGTGCTATCTGCTTAATTCTTACTAGCTTCCAGATAGATATCCCAACATTCATCAAGCTTTTCGCCCTGAAGAAAAAAGTCTTTGGTCGTGATCTGTGTGGTCTGGTCTACCTTGTCTTTCAGCTTGTTGCGCATCAAATTCGTGATTAGATTGTACGGTTTGGCTAACCAGGCTGAAGGCAATTTTTGGTGCAACTTGAAGATATCCCACTTTAAGATCATTCTCACAAATTTGCCGTTTTCCTCGTAATAGGTATTCACCTGGGTATTGCCATTCAATCCCTGCAAAGCATAACCGCCGGTCAATGAACTGATCTCGCTTCGAATTTCATCGAAGGTATATTCATGAACATGGAACGGATTTCTTGCCAATGACTTTTTTACATTCGGTGTAGTAATCATCACTTTTCCTCCCGGCTTCAAAACGCGCAGACATTCTTTCATGAATTCTTTTCGCGCTTTAATATGTTCAATAAATTGAAACGCTGTTACTATGTCAAATGAATTATCTTCAAATGGAAGTGGTGGAATCTCTGCTCGCTTAAATGAAAGATTCTTTTTGGATGAATACCTGGTTTTGTTTTCGTCAATTGTACTTTGATCATAATCGATGCCAATTATTTCTGCTGCTGATTCTGACATCAATGATGTTCCATAGGCATTACCACAACCTACATCTAGTACTTTCTTTCCTGTAATAAACGGCTTTGCATATTCATAAGCATACTGGCAACGTTGATAGGTTACATTGTTTGCTTCGTCGTGTTGGGCTCTTTCGTGTGAACTCATTTTTTGGGTGATTGGTAATTAGTGAGTAGTAATTGGTGAGTAGTAATTGGTACATAGTGATTAACCTTTGACCTATAACCTCTGACCTTTTTTCAAATCTTATCGGTTTAAAACAATTCGCTTGACATTGGTGCCTGATGCAGATTTAAACTTGAGAAAGTAAATTCCATTTGGTTCTTCGGAAAGATTCAAACTGAATTTAATGGAAGTGTTTAGTGTATGTTGAAGAATTTCTTTTCCAAATGTATCAGTTACAGTTAAGGTAACAGGAGACGCTGTTCGGGTGGCAATATTAAAAATTCCTTTCGATGGATTTGGATACACATCAATTGCATTTTCAATTGATGAATTATTTATTCCAATCGAACCGCTGCAAGAAATAGAGGCTGACCATCCTGCACCTGTAACACCGGGATCTGAGTGAAATTGAAATGTCAATGCTCCGGAGTTGTGTGTCGATGTTACTACTCCGGGAGAATTCGTTCCGCAATAAATGCCAATTAATGGCGCTGATGTTGTCGGACCGTCATATACCGCAAGATAGTCATAACCGCAATTGATTTCATCCTCTATATCAAACGATGAGAAATCTGATGTAATAAATTGACCGCTTGTTGTGGGAAATATTGTTTTCGTAAAATCTGTATTGTCATTGTAGTTGCTCGTTCCGCCTTCATCCAAAAATATTGCATTGCATGTAGTGAATGAAACATTGTCCATCGTGATTATTACACCAATAAATATTTTCTTGGTAATATAAATTGAATCTACACCATCAGAAATTGAAAACCGCAATTCTACTTCTGTTCCTGTCGGAGTAGATGGATCAATTGTTATGTTGAATGCGGAATTAATATTTTGTAAAACATTAATCACACCTACATTGATTGGATTTGTATTCACCGTAACATAGGATGAATATACTCCTATTGCTATGCAAGAAATAATTGCAACAGCAGAATTGATTTGTCCATTATTAGTTGCAGTCAAATTCAAATCTAAAGATTCTCCCGGCTCAACAAAACCATTTCCGTTGTTATCTCCTGATAGTGAATCGAAGGCAAGACTGAGTGCCGGACCGGCTTGACCTGTTCCAAGTTTGTACGTTATAATATTTCCTGTATTTCCAATATCCCATACTCGTAATCCGCTTGGGTCACCATTCAAAAAATTAGAATTTGGAATTGTGTTTTCACTGTACTCATTCTGAAAATTCGCTTCGTAGCATGCGTGTGAGTGATCGTTTACGTCATTATTTGCATGAACCAGATAAACTTCATGATTGGTGGTTTGATTATCACCATGACGATTGATGTGCCATATTGTTAATCCTTCGTCATCAATGTAAGTACTTCTTCCTGTCATCATCCGATTTTCCAAAAGAAAAAACTCATTCGTGTCATTGACATTATTATAACGGTAGCATGTAAGTGAATTTGCAGTGTCGTTGATGACACCGTTAAAATTTGTAACATCTACAATATTATTCCAACCGCAAATGTTTTTGAAATACGGATTGGGTGGAGTAGGATTAAATGAATTTCCATACCAACACATCAAATCGAAGGAACCAATTCCATCGGGACCGGTTGTGCTGTTGTATTTATAAGTGTCCGGCCACTGACCGATCATGTGACCATTTTCGTGAGCAACGACTGCTAATTCTAACGGACTGTTTGCCGGGGAACAGTTATAAGAACCGGACGAAACGCCATCTGCAGAAAAGCTATTGTAGCCTCCCATATGATGCCACATTCCCTGTGCCCAAACCGGAGGGTAACCGGTGTACATCAAGTTTATTGCTTTGATTGTGTTATCAGGATTTAATGAAAGTGTACTGAAATCAAAACCTAGTGAGTCAATCCAGTTAAGTGCTAAACCTAAAATTTGTTGTGCACCTACTGCATAAGGCATGGCATCGTAATCTGCAAATGTCAGCGGTGCACGGAAATAGCCGTAAACTACATTCTCATAATTTACCAAACCTCCGGAAATGTCTGAATAGAAAGTTCGCAGTGAACCATTGTTGCTGAAATTTGAATAAGTAAGATCATTGCAGAAATTATCGAATTCATTCATAGGTAAAACCCCCGGCTCATCTGAAAAATCAACTACAATACAAAGTCCGCTGATATTTCCTGAAACAGGATTTGAAGGAGTTCCATCTGCTTGGTTGCCTTGACCATTTCCGTTTCGTTCAAAAATACCTTTTTCATTTCCACTCAATGCTTTTTTATTTTTTTTCATGATTGCAATTCTTGATTTCTCATTAACATCAAGGTGTTTTGCAAAAGAAGAAATAGCTTGAGGGGTAACAAGATTAGTTTTTGTACCGGTGTAAATTATTCCGGTTGAAATTAATTCACGTCCGTCTTCAGATAATTTAGCGTAGACAATATTTTTGGAAACGTTGTCTCGAATCAGAGTAAAGCCATCCAACCCCTCAGCACGCATGTAATATTCAGTTCCAAATAATCGGATATCTACGAAAGTGCCATCTAATTGTTTAAATGGTATAATTTGCCCGTTAAAAGGCGAAGCCATTGCAGTGAATGTGCAAACAAGAAACAGGAGAAATAGGATTTTTTTCACGTTTGTGAGGTTTTTATTTGGGAGTGCAAGATAGGGGTTTTTCCCTATTGTTTTTCGTAGTTTTTTGAGAGAATTGTAAAGGAGTTAACTGCGCTTTCGGCAATAAATGGCAGCACTGTTTCTTGCTGCAATAAATTTTGTATAATTATCTCAAATAAATTTTGAGTAGCCCCCTAAATTGAAACATTTTTATTGCCGTCGACTTCAGGCGACGGACAAATGAATAAACTACAATCCGGCTTTAGCCAAAAGTGGAGTTTCAATTAGAAGTCTTTAGTGAATTCGGATTCGTGCAATTCGCAGTCCGCATTCCCAATTCCGCAATAAAAATTAATTATAAGCGAATTCAAATTTGATTCCGCAAACCGCCATACAAAGAGACCTAAAAGTTCCTTGCCAGGATGACGGTTGCATCTTTTCATAGGGGATGAGGGGAAAGTAAATCGCTACAAGATGCTTACAGCATTTTCATCTTTCAAACAAAAAGTAGTCTTTAATAGATAAGACTATCAAGCAAACAAATGCTGAAACACCTCTTCGACTTTTGAAACAGCGATAATTTTAATCACCTTATATCTGCTTTTATCGAGACCTTTGAGATTGTATTTGCTGACGAGTATTTCTTCAAAGCCCATCTTTTCTGCTTCACTGATGCGTTGTTCTATTCTTGTAACCGGACGTATTTCTCCGCTCAATCCAACTTCAGCAGAAAAAGCAATGCGTGGAGAAATTGCTATGTCTTCACTTGATGAAAGTACTGCACAAATAACAGCAAGATCGATTGCAGGGTCTTCAACTTTTATTCCACCGGCGATATTTAGAAAAACATCTTTTGCTCCCAAGCGAAAACCGCATCTCTTTTCTAATACTGCTAAGAGCATGCTTAATCTACGCAAATCAAAACCGGTTGATGAACGTTGGGGTGTTCCATACACTGCCGAACTTACCAAGGCCTGCGTTTCGATCAATAGTGGTCGTATACCTTCCATTGTTGCAGCAATCGCAACGCCGGAAAGGCTTTCTTCGCGTTGCGCAATTAATACTTCCGATGGATTACTGACTTCACGCAATCCCGTTCCCTGCATTTCGTAAATTCCAATTTCAGCAGTTGACCCAAAACGGTTTTTTATTGAACGTAAAATTCTATAGACGTGATGACGGTCACCCTCAAATTGAAGAACGGTGTCGACCATGTGCTCAAGAACTTTTGGTCCTGCAATTGTTCCGTCTTTAGTGATATGACCAATCAGAAAAACAGGAACAGAACTTTCTTTGGCAAAGCGAAGAAGTTCTGCTGCACACTCACGTATTTGTGAAACACTTCCCGGCGATGATTCAATTTTATTGGTGAATATTGTTTGAATGGAATCAATCACTAAAATCTGAGGTTGCATTACGGAGATCTGCTGAAAGATATTTTCCAAAGAAGTTTCCGTAAGAATAAAAAACGCTTCATTTTTTAATTTCAACCGATCCGCACGCATTTTTATTTGCTGCTCACTTTCTTCACCACTGATATACAAAACTGATTGCTTCTTTAAAGACAAAGCAACCTGAAGCAGCAACGTTGATTTTCCAATTCCAGGTTCACCACCCATTAAAATCAACGAACCGGGAACCAATCCTCCTCCTAAAACACGATGCATTTCCTGATCCGGAAGAGCAATTCGATGTTCGTCTTTGATGGCAACATCGTCCAACCGCTGAGGCTGAGCTACTTTTTTCTTTGCCCCGTCATTTTTTTTCCATGCCTTTGAGTCATCACTCTTTTGAATAACTTCTTCCACAAATGTATTCCACTCCCCGCACGACGGACACTTACCCGTCCACTTTGGTGTTTGTGCTCCACAATTCTGACAAAAAAAAGATGTTTTTACTTTAGCCACTGGTTTGGTTTTGGTTTGGTGAAAGTAATTTAAATTATCGGTGAATGTATGAGGTTAGGTTACTTTTAATAGGGGAAATGATTGCGGATTGCGGATTACAATTCTTAATCTGCATTTGCAAGTAGCAACTTTCTTCATTTATAAGTGATTAGTGAGAACAACTCTAAAAACAGACCTAACACTTAGTCAACAATTTCGATTTTTTGAATTACTAAATAAAAATAAATATTGAATTCGGTAAAATAAAAGAGAATACAGACTTGGTTTTCTCTGCGGAAATTCTGTGTAATCTGCAGAAGAAACCATTATTTTTTTGTCCCGCAGATTGCGCAGATTTTCGCAGAAAGAGCGTTTGTTTTATTATTAAGAAGTGATTTTTTTTCAATAGAAATTCTGCGCCTATCAGAGGGAGAAACCATTATTTTTTTGTCCCGCAGATTGCGCAGATTTTCGCAGAAAGAGTGTTTGTTTTATTATTAAGAAGTGATTTTTTTTCAATAGAAATTCTGCGCCTATCAGAGGGAGAAGCCATTATTTTTTTGTCCCGTAAATTGCGCAGATTTTCGCAGAAAGAGTGTTTGTTTTATTATTAAGAAGTTGGATACAGAAATGCATACTGAAATAAAAAAAGCCAACCCCTTTCGGAATTGGCTTCATTTTGTCCTTAAGTGAACGCTTATTTCTTTTTCTGAAATTCTAATTCTAAGAGACCGGATGTTCCATCTTTGTCGTTGGCGATAATTAAAAAATCATCATCTAACTGTACGATTTCCCAATTTCCATTGTAGTCTGTGTATCCGGAAATAACAGTAAAGTTTTCTAATTTTATATGCGCTTTCGTCATTGAAGTGCTGACTTTAAAATCACCAACGTCATTTACTCCATTTTCAGAACGCGTTAATTTTTCGCTGCTGTTGAAAGCCCAATTTTGATCAGGCTTAGAACGTGGTATCGGAATTAAACTCCAACTACCTTCTAATTGCTTCTTAATGCCTTTTTCTGTTTTCAGAAATTCCTCTTTTGAACACGAAAAGAGCGCTACAATGCTGAGCACTGTAACCAAGCTAAGTATGTGTCGAAATGTCTTCATTCTTAATTCTTTAATGTAAATATAAAATTAATTTTGATAGTTGATTTACTTTTTGCTTAATATTATTTTTTCCTCAATCAGAGAAGTCGAATATCCGGGCAAAAACTCAATGGTTTTTACCTGTCCTTTGTAGGATTGAACGATGTCGGCACCGACGATGTTGCTCAAATTATAGTCAGAACCTTTCACTAAGACATCCGGTTTGATTAATTTGATCAATTCGTATGGCGTTGGATCGTCAAAAACGACCACTACGTCGATAAAATGCAATGAGGCAAGCAAAACCGAGCGCTGTTCTTCATTGTTGATTGGACGGGTGGGGCCCTTCAAACGGCGTGTTGAAGCATCAGAATTCACTCCAATAATTAAAATATCGCCTAAATCTGACGCTTTTGAAAGGTAATCAATATGTCCTAAATGGAGAATATCAAAGCAGCCATTGGTGAAAACAATCTTTTTTGAAAAAAAACGCCATCTGCGTAAGGAGTGTTCAAGTGTATTCAGATCAACAATTTTTCTTTTGATGATCTCAAGATGCGTCAGTGGTTCCATTTTTTTGTTTGAGGAATAAATATAAGAAGCTTAAGGCTCCGAAAACGATCACTACTAAAGTCTGTGAAGTATGCATTAATGTGGCGAATGCTAAGCCATGGCCTAATGAGAGTCCATATAAAATTAATCCATGAGACACTAATAGATGATAAGCGCCAATTCCACCTTGTACCGGTGCACTCATCCCCATTCCTCCAACCACTAATACAAATAAGCCGGCATGCCAATCTAATTGTGATGTTGCAGGAAGAGAAAAGAAGCATAGGTATGTCATGAAGAAATACATTACCCAAATCAGTATAGTATGAAAAATAAATTGAATTGGTTTTTTCATTTTTCGTACGGATGTCATGCCATCAGCAATGCCTTTCATAATATTAATAACTTTCGGTACGATCCCTTTTCCTGTTTTGTTTTTTAATAGAAATAATACGAGCAAGAAAAAGATCAAAACAACGGAAGCAATCAGGATAGGCGAATTAATGAATAAATGTGCTTTGCTTTTCAGAGGTTCAAAAATGTTTTCATTCATAAAATTTCCTAATCTGTCGTATTCAGAAACAGCGACGAGAATTATACAGACCAGCAAACAAAGTACATCAATGATGCGCTCGAAGATTACAGTCCCTAACAATTTA
>CAYHCU010000034.1:0-17903 GCA_964355035.1 uncultured Flavobacteriales bacterium
TGTTTCAAGTTACAGATGCAAGAAATGGTGACCCGGATATTCTCACCGTAAATTCTATGAATGGCGGCCAGACCTGGAGTTCTATTCCTGTAAGAGTTAACGATGATGCAATCGGAAATGGAATCGGTCAGGACATGTCGTGGGGAGCATTCTCGCCAAATGGTGTCTATGCAGTGGCGTGGCGCGACAGAAGAAATGGTTTGCCGAACGATACATCCAATTTTGAAGTATATACTTCTGTTTCACTCGATGGTGGACTTAGTTTTAGACCAAATTTTTGCTTGAGTTCTAGTGCTTCTCCTTTTATCAACATACTGCGCGGTAACGATTTTTTAGGCATTGGATTAAGCAATACAGAATTATTCGCTAATTGGTCTGATAATAGAAATGCTGCTTTAAATAAAGAAGATATTTATGCCCGAACAGAAAACATTAATTTGTTGACTTCTTTAAATGAAATATCCTCAACCAATTTTTTAATGACTATTTATCCAAATCCAAATAATGGTGAATTGTCCTTGAAAATTAATATAAAAAGTAATTTGAAAATTTATAATTTGTCAGGAAATGAAATATTTTCTTCCGAGATAAATTTCGGTGTTTCAAAAATAAAAATCAATCTTGCCGAAGGAATTTATTTCGTCGAATTAGAGAATGCACAAGGAACTTTTACGGAAAAAATGGTCATCTTAAGGTAATTTGGTTGCGTGGAACCTAACCTTAAGTATCGTAATCGTAATTGTAAATCGGTTGATAACAAAAATCTAAACTGACGTCCATCATATTTTAAACCTGCTTTTTCATTTAATTTCAACTTCAATTTAGACTAAATTCTGAAGTGCGGTGCAAGCACTGTAAACTCCGGCAATAGCAAAATGAAAACTGTAAATCTGCTTCTAATATCGATGTTAATGTGTACAATCGCTTTAAATGTCGAAGCACAAACTCAGCCACCTAATGCCGACTTTGAAATTTGGGGGCCAATTGGTTTAGCAGAAAACCCACTTGGTTGGTCTTCCTTTAACGATTTTTATAGTTTTGGTATTCCTGAACTATCATTTAAAACAACAGATGCTCACTCGGGTGCTTATTCCTTAAGATTAATTAGCGATACTGCTACATTACCACCTCCATTTGGTACTAATAATTTGGATACAATGGCCGGTTTTGTATTTGTTGGAGGTGCAGATATGAATAATCCTGGAATTCCTTATAGCGATAGCCCAGTCTTCTTGCAGGCATTTGTAAAAGGAACAATCGTTTCGGGAAGTCAGGCTTATATAATGGCTACTTTAAGTAAATGGAATACGACTACTCTTGTGAGAGATCAGGTTGCATTTGCTATGTATTACACAGGAACTTCAATTGTAAATTATACTCAAATTATAGCGCCATTTACGTATAGTATTTCCGTCATTCCCGATACATTGGATATTAAAATTATGGCCGGCGATGTTGGGTCCATTAATTCAATCTTGCCGGGAAATGAGTTTTTTGTCGATGATATTAATTTGTCTTACATCACTGGTGTTGGAGAGATTGATGCTATGAGTTTTAGTGTATTTCCAAATCCTGCCATAAATAAAATCACCGTTAGTAGTTTAGAAAAATTGAATAAAATAGAAGTCTATAATTTACTTGGAGAAATAGTGAACTCTGTGAGCAATTTCAATTTGCAAAATTCATGTGAGATCAATCTCTCAAATTTGATGAGAGGTATTTATTTTGTGAAGGCTTATGGCGATAATTACAGTGGTATGAGGAAAATTATTCTGTTGTAATCGAAATAGTGTTTGGCGGGTATAAAGTAAAATTGCGATAAACAATTAGTCGTACAAAGAGACCTCATAATATTAGTTAAATGAATACATTTTGCGAAAGGTGATAGCTATATTCTGAAAGAATCTTTTTGGTTATTATCTTTCTCCCCACCCTAATAAGCAAAACGACTGTCATTCTGGAATAAACTTGTCGGTTTCTAAGTACGACAGCTATCGGATTTCGATTTTTTCTTATGTCTGCTAATACTAGAGAGAATTTCTACTCTGCTGAGTAGTCATCTTGAGATGCTATTTACAATAATGTCGAGAATGCTGGTTTTAGAAATGATGTTGGATAGCATTCCTTTTCCGACTCCTTTTCCTCAAAACAAACTCAAACTCAAACTCAAACTTCAAACTTCCCGCCCCAGTTAGACATCAATTGCATTACAGGCAATAATTTTTTCCCTTCTTTAGTTAAAGAGTATTCAACTTTAGGTGGAACTACTTCGTAAACTTTACGGTTTACAACACCGTTTTTTTCAAGTTCCCTTAATACTTGGGTGAGCATTTTATCATTGATGCCAACTAACGTTTTTTTCATTTCGCTATACCGCTTAGAACCTTCTCTTAAATTCCAAAATACTAATCCTTTCCATCGGCCTCCAATAACAGAGAGAGTAAGATCAACAGGGCAATAGAAAAAGGTGCCGTCTAATTTATATCGTTTCATGAGGGATAATTTTGGTATAAAGATACTAGTATTCAGAAGTACTTACCAAATGTATAGCACTTTCTTTTTGGGTAGTATATTGTATATTGGAAGTGTATGTCGTTGTTTTGCATCATAAATTTATAAAAACTAAAAAAATCAATGAAAAAACTAATTTTAAGTTTGATGCTGATTACAGCTACATCAGCAATCTATTCACAATCAAAAAAACAAGATAACAAAATGGAAACATCAGTAAACAAGGAAATCACTTTGAATTTATCAAGAGCAATTATGACCGGACAATGGGACAAAGTTGATGCTTTGTTAGATGACAATTTTAAGTACATCGGAGACGGAAGACCTGCAATGAATAAGCAAGAGTATATTGGTTTTATGAGGAATGTTTTGTGTTCAGCTATGACAGACATGGATATGAAATTTATGCGTGTAATTGAAGAGGGAGCCATGGTTGCTGTGGATTATACTAATGACATGACCAATTCAGGAAATTTTATGGGAATTCCTGCTACCGGTAAAAGAGTTGTTGCTACAGGTCAATTTATACGGGAAATAAAAAACGGAAAAGTAGTTGCTGAATGGCAGACAACAAATGGTTACGGACTAATGGTGCAGTTGGGTGTTATTCCTGCTCCCCAAGGGAAATAATTAATTTTATTTACAGGTTGACTGAACCTTGTCTTCTCGAAAGGTTTAGTCAACTTTTTTTTTATTTCAAGTTTTGTTCAAAGAAGACAGCTTTCTCCATAATTGATTCAGTTTTGAAACACTATCTTTACAAAAAAAGGAGGTGTAGAGATGAAACGAACCATAAAGTATTATCGAATTATCTGGCTTAAACACGATCTGCCTGCCGGACTTTCAGTTTTTCTTGTCGCTTTACCGCTTTGCTTAGGGATTGCTTTGGCTTCAGGTGCACCGCTTTATGCAGGGCTTTTATCGGGGATTATCGGAGGGTTGGTGGTGTCTTTAATCAGTGGTTCGCCTCTTGCTGTTTCAGGACCTGCTGCTGGCTTAACGACATTAGTCGCAGCTTCCATAATTTCATTAGGAGATTATAAAGTATTTCTTCTTGCAGTAATGATTGCAGGACTTTTCCAGCTTATGCTTGGCATTTTGAAACTTGGAGCAATTGCCAACTATTTCCCTTCATCAGTTATTAAAGGAATGTTGGCTGCAATTGGTATTATTCTAATATTAAAACAAATTCCTTTAGCACTCGGTTATGACCAACCGGACTTTTGGACAAGTGGCTTTCTGCAATTATTTTCTGCAGAACACTTTTTGGGAAGTATTGATAGTTTTAACAGCCATATTACAAGAGGGGCGATTCTGATAACATCAATATCATTGGCCATTCTCATTTTACTTCAGCAGCCTTTTGCTAAAAAATTAAAAGTGATTCCGGCTCCTTTGTTGGTTGTTGTAGTTAGTATTCTTGTCAACATACTTTTTACCAATGCAGCCTCCGCTTTTTCTCTCAAACAAACACAATTGGTAAATATTCCTTCCAATATTTTTGCAAGCATAACTTTCCCCGACTTCTCAAAATTATTTTCCGGCACAGAGATATGGAAAGATGGACTAATTATAGGGTTACTAGCTACTTTGGAAACATTGCTTTGTGTTGAGGCCGTTGACAAGCTCGATGTTCGCAATCGCATTACGCCTGTTAATCGTGAACTCATTGCCCAAGGAATAGGGAATATGACTTGCGGCCTTTTAGGAGCCATACCGATGACCGCTGTAGTCGTCAGAGGTGCTGCGAATGTTGATGCAGGAGGTCGGACAAAGATGTCTGCATTTACGCACGGATTATTTCTTTTATTGGCGGTTTTACTTGTACCGTTTTTGTTGAATAGGATTCCTTATGCTTCGCTTGCTGCAATATTATTGATTACAGGGTATAATCTGACAAAGCCGAAGTTATTTCTAAATATGTACAGTTTAGGATGGAAACAATTCATTCCATTTATTCTGACAATCGTTGTTATCCTCATGACTGACTTGCTTATTGGAGTAAGTATTGGATTGTTAATTTCTGTCTATTTTATTGTGCGGAATAATTTTAAAGCTGAATTTAAAATCACCAAATCTATGCATCATAATATTGAGACACATTACATCAAACTCAATAGCAATGTTACTTTTCTGAATAAGGTGAATCTGCGAAAAACGCTAGACGAAGTTCCTGAGTACAGCGTTTTAACAATTGATGGCAGCGAAAGTAATTTCATCGACTACGACATTTTAGAGATTGTTAGTGAATTTCATAACAAAGCCCACGAAAGACATATTGAATTGCACTTAAATGGAATTGAGAGAGTAAATGTGACGGCAGTGCATTGACAATTGGTTAGTATGTTTTTCCTGATAATGCCAATTGATTTTATAGATTTTTGTCATTCAAATGCCAAAAAATTTCCTCCAAGTCAATATTTGTATAAAATTTAGCTTACTTTCGCGCAACCACTTTAATGGACATCATCATGGACGAAGACCCGTACCCGAGTAGAACGGAATTATTAACTTATTTGTAAGGGGCAATCGTTGTTTCCTTGCACGTTATTATCGTAAGGAGACTATAAATGATTAAGATATTTAAAACATTTGGCGGATACGTGGAGATCCCCAAAGCAGAGAAAGGATGTTGGATCAATGTGACACAGCCAACAACTGAGGAAGTTCAAAGATTAACCGATGAATTTCTATTACCCCAAGACATAGTTCGGGATATTTTAGATGCTGATGAACGGCCCCGCGTTGAATTTGACGATGAATTTACTCTGGTAATCCTGCGGATACCGGTGGAAAGTTATAATACCGGTGTTCCATTTCACACTATTCCTCTCGGAATATTTATGGTCGAAAATTATACTGTAACACTATGTTTGCAGAATAATGAAATTTTACCAATAGAGCAGTTGTCTCTTTTCCGCGAACAATACAGTCAGATTACAGATGAATTTAATTTCATTCTCAGATTATTTCTTCGTTCAGGAAATACATACTTGAGATATTTGAAGCAAATTAATCAGCAAACCGCGCTCATAGAGCAAGATCTTGAAAAATCCATTAAGAACAGGGAGTTAAACAAGCTTCTTAAAATGGAAAAATGCCTGGTGTATTTTATTACATCAATAAAAGCCAATGAAATTGTATTGGCAAAACTTCGAAACTCGAAAAAAATTACAACAGAGATCAACGAAGATTTGCTTGAAGATGCTTTCATCGAAAATAAACAAGCTTTAGATATGGCACAGATCTATTCCGATATTCAAAGCGGAATGATGGATGCTTTTGCTTCCGTAATATCAAATAACTTGAACGTTGTAATGAAGCGGTTAACGGTTGTTTCTATCATACTCATGATCCCAACTTTAATCTCAAGTATGTTTGGAATGAATGTGCCGAATTTTATGGAAAGTGCAAATTGGGCTTTCCCTGCTATAATTGTCTTTTCTTTGATAATGTCTGTTTTTGGTGTCATATTATTGGGGACGAAGCGGTGGCATTGAAGAACATTGGAAGTAGTATTCAATGAGCTAGTTTGCCTATAGGTTCATTGCTATTTAACTGGTAATAATTGTATGTCTATGATCACTTCAATAGTAAGGAAAAAACTCTTTTTTTTGTTCGTCTTTTTTGTTCTTGTGATTTCTGCGCGAGCTCAATATCCACTTGTAAATTCCGCTCGCCCAAGAATTTATGCTGATTCCTTAAGAATTGCTTGGTTGAAGAATAACATTATCATCGCCGGTGATTGTAAAAACACGTATGACATTCTGCTTAGCGCTTACAACTCCAATTGGATTACAGACCCTCAATTGTATTTGGTTGGTTCTGACTCTACGCTGTGGACCTGGGATTGGTCATCCGGTTGGTCCGGAGATCAAACATTTTTGACGGTATTCCTTTTCAAGCTGAGCAATGACTCAACTATGTTAAAACGTTGCCGATATATCGCTCAGCAAGTTATTAATCGCGTCGATACCGCAAATTTTGCACCGATGGATTGGTATGTAAAAGAAAATTTGCTCAGACAAATGAGTGACGCCGGCGATTTGCTGCTTGATTGGTGCTACAATGATTTCTCGGATTCTTTGCAGCATCAACTCACGCGAAGTTTGTATAGAAGAACTAAAGAATTTATGAATACTTATATTCTTTCAGGTGCCGGGAATAGTTACGTTTCCAGCCATAATGCGTGGAACAATGTTTATTGCAATCAAGATGCTCTAACTTTGTTTAATGCTGATGGATTAGACTCATTCCAAAAAGACACAGTGAATCAATGGTATCGAGCAGTTTATGATAAATGGATAAACGGATTTTTGCCTTGTTATGGTTATTACCGTGATGATGACGGAGGATGGAATTGGGGCGCTGCTTATTCTATGTGGTCGCTAATTGACCAGTTTCAACTATTTGAAAATATGAGAGTGGGAACTGATAAAAACTTCTATGCCGATTTACCATGGGTGAGAAATAGCATTAACCAATACATTTACTTCATGCAGCCGGATAATAAATGCATTCATCTTGGTGATGGGCAAACCGGATTAGCAGCTGATAGGGTAATCTATCTTCACCCTAAATATTTTAATGATCCGAGAAGTCTGTGGATGGCACAATACTATTCTCAACCTGCTTTTCTTACATGGACAATTCCTTTTTTTAATAAGTTACTTTATAAAGACTTTACAATGCCTGTTGTTACTCAGCCAACGTTACCTTTAGACTGGTGGAGTGATAAAGTTGGTTTGTCTGTTAGTCGTTCTTCTTGGGATAGTAGTGCAACAATGGTTACATTTTTTAATTCTCCAAGTAAGAAAGCGGCTCATGAGCACCGTGATAATAATTCATTCACTATTTTTAAAAATACTCCTCTATTAGTTGATGCAGGATATTATGACACTTATGGAGGTACTCATTATCGTAATTATTATCAACGTACAATTGCCCATAATAGTATTTGTGTATTTGATTCAACTGATGCTTATTTCTGTTTTGGTCAAGCTGCATCTAACGATGGAGGTCAGATTGAATCAAGTGCTTTACAAAATTATAGCGATATTTTTCTTCCACAGAACCAACGTGGAAATTGGATACAGTATGCTTCAGGAAATAATTATGAATATAATATTGCAGATGCCCAACTTTCGTATGATTCAACCAAACTTGACTTTTTCCGACGGAGACTTTTGTTTATTAAACCAAATCGGGCAATTGTTTTGGACCATGTGCATTTAACTAACCTTTTGACACAGCAGAGAGAGATAACTTGGACAGCCCATTTTGTTCATCAGCCGTTTGTGAGTGGGAGTGTCATAAGCACAGAGATTCCCGGCCATATTGAGGTCTTTGATGGCAGAGATTATTTATCCTCAAATGGAAACGGGAATATTGCCATAAGAACCTTGCTTCCCCTGGCAACTCATACAACTACAATTGGCGGAAGTGGCTACGAATATTTTGTCGATGGTGTAAATTACCCTCCGCTTACAGCTCCTGATACTAATTTCTTTTCACCTGGAAGTTGGCGAATTGAAGTTTCTCCAAACTCTGTTACGGATTCTGTTATTTACTTACACACAATAACTGTCGGAGATTCAGCGAATGTTTCAATAGCAGGAGGTCTTGCTATGCAAAATAATATTTCTGTTGGAACAGATTGGAATGATACCCTATTCTTTTTTGCCGCAGATGGAGATACAGGAAAGGACTATCATGTGTTTTATCAGGTGGCTGGCGGAAGAACGGTTGGAATTTTTGCGGTAGATTTATTGCCGGGTATGTATAACATAAAAGTTGACGGAATCGTTTTTACTACTGGTGTTACTGATACAAATGGAGTTTTACAATCTTTCGCAGTTTTATCTATCGGTATTCACATGGTTGAAATTGCCAATGTCATCACAACAATCTCCCAATTTGAAAACGATAAACTTTTGCAAGTGTATCCAAATCCTGCCCGAAATACTATTTCCATTTCAATAAATTCTAATTTTCAAGGTGAGAAAATAGAAATTTATAATACATTTGGTGCAATAATGCTGGAAAGTTTTACTCCGGAGAAGGTGGATGTTTCGGACTTTTTGCCTGGTTTATATTGGGTAAAGGTGAGTCAGGGAAAAAATTCTGTTTCTGCTAAGTTTATTAAAGAATAATTACACCAAAAATGAAGACACTGTTTATAAATGCGATTTTATTAACTCTTTTTTTATCTGGCTCAAGTGCACAACCGTATATAGACTTATTCAACACCAAATTTCAATATTTCCCTTCCGGAAAATTTCAAAGCGAACCCAAAAACAATATTTCTAGTACGCAATGGTCGACTTCAGTGCTTGTGCCTATAGAAAAGAAAAATAAGGATGTTGTGATTATTGGCATGACCTATTCGGTTCTGAATTTTAAAGTAAAAGACGATCCGACCTATTCATCTTCACTTAGAAGTACAGCAGTTCAGTTTGGTTATAAAAAACAATGGAAAAATGAAAAATGGAAAACATTGTTTATGCTAATCTCAAAAGTAAATTCAAATTTAACAAATGTTACTTCGCGTGATTATCAAGTTGGCGGTGCAGTTATATTTAACTATAAAAAGAAGGATAACCTCAGACTTCATTTTGGCGCTTATTATAATCGAGAATATTTCGGTAATTTTATAATTCCTTTGCTGGGCATTGAATGGAAAGTAAATGAAAACTTGAATTTATTTGGCGATCTTCCTAATTCATTAAATTTGGAAAAGAAAGTTAGTAAAATGTTTTATACAGGAATTATTTTTCAGTCAACTACTAGTTCCTACCGCCCAGGAAATACAATTTACACAAATGATTTTGTAAGAGAAGGTCAAAAGGGCATAGGTCACAATCAAATAAAATTGTATGTCAATTATTATATTACAAACCATTTTGTGGTATATGCAGAAGTAGGTCATACTTACAAAAGAAATTTTCAGCTGTTCAGAGATAAAACAGAAATCAATCTGCCATATAGCGCTTATCGAAAAACAACAGACACCTTTCTCGTCAATGGTGGTTTGGCTTATCGCTTCAGATTGGACACAAAAGAGTGAAAGAATTTGTAATTTGTATTGATTATCTTGCACTAAAATAAATCCCCGTTTTTTATGCTCAGCGAAAAAAGAGAACACCCAAAGGAAAAAGCAGGTTTACACCCTAGAAACAGACATCGTGAACGGTATAATTTCAAGCTGCTTATTAAAAGTTGTCCGGAATTAGCTCCTTTCGTTAAGCTCAACGATTATAAAGATGAATCAATCGATTTTTTTAATCCGCAAGCAGTGAAAATGTTAAACAAAGCACTGTTAAAGCATTTTTACGATCTTGAGTATTGGGATATTCCGCAAAACTATTTATGTCCACCAATTCCGGGAAGAGCTGATTACATCCATTATATTGCTGAATTGTTAGGTAGTTGTGATAATGATAAAATTCCTACAGGAAGTAATATTAAGTGCCTTGATATCGGTATAGGCTCTAATTGCGTTTATCCTATCATTGGCATTAAAGAATATGGTTGGTCATTTGTAGGTAGCGATATTGATCCTGTTGCCATTGACTCTGCGAAAAAAATTGTGGATTCAAATTCTGTTTTAAATGGAAAAATCGAGCTTCGATTGCAAAATAGTTCAAAAGGAATATTTAATGGAATCATCCGTAAAGATGACATTTTCGATGTGACAATTTGTAATCCTCCATTTCATTCTTCTGCAGAAGAAGCTCAAGCCGGAACTCTTCGGAAATTAAGTAATCTTAAACAAGAAAACGTAACCAGACCCGTATTAAACTTCGGTGGTCAAAATATAGAATTGTGGTGTGAAGGCGGTGAAGAGAAATTCATTCGTGATATGATCAGCCAGAGTAAACAAGTTGAAACTTCTTGCTTTTGGTTCTCAACAATTATTTCAAAAAGAGATACATTAAAAACAGTCTACGACTTTCTGACAAAGGTTCAAGCGTTCGATGTGAAAACTATTCCTATGGGTCAGGGAAATAAATCCAGCCGTATCGTTGCCTGGACATTCCTTGATCAGGAGCAACAGAGTGCATGGGTGAAGACAAGGTGGATGAAATAAAATAGTCTTTATAAAAATCATTCAGTGACAAAGGAACTAGAAATAGACATTATTCAATGGGACATCAATTCGTGGTCTAAGGCGCTGTCGTATTGGGATAGCAATGTGGACTGGAGCAAGGTGAGTAATTGCCTTGAATTAGGTGGAAGGCAAGGTGGACTTTCATTGTGGTTGGCATTAAAAGGCAAGTCTACTGTTTGTTCTGATTTGAATGAAGTTAAGAGGACAGCTGAAAATTTGCATTTGAAATATAATGTGTCTTCATTGATTGCTTATCAAGACATTGATGCAACAAATATTGCTTATGAAAATCATTTCGACATTATTGTTTTTAAATCTATTATCGGTGGTATTGGAAGTAATAATAACATTGAAATTCAACAAAAGGTATTCAACCAAATTTATAAAGCTTTAAAACCCGGAGGAAAACTTTTGTTTGCGGAGAATCTTACTGCTTCTCCATTACATCAGCTGCTAAGAAGAAAATTTGTCAATTGGGGAAATAGCTGGCGATATATTTCAATTGATGAGATGAAACAGTTCCTAAAGAATTATTCAAACGTGGAAATTAAATCAAACGGAGTGCTCGCTACTTTTGGCAGGAATGAAAGTCAGAGAAAGTTTCTCTCAGTAGTAGATGATATTTTCTTGAATAGAATTTGTCCGAAAAATTGGAAGTATATCGTTTATGGAATTGCTGAAAAATAATTTGAAGGTCGTCATCAAAAGCCGAGCAGAGATTTAATTTATGACTACGTTCTTCTTAACGGGAGAAGGAGCAACGTAATGTGACGAGATGCATACTGCATTAGCTATGAATATAAAAATCATTTTTTTAACTTTGAGGCATGTGAACAAGTGTACAGTAAATTCCTTCGGAATCTCGTAGCCTTACCTTTCTATCCCCCTTAAATGTGCGCTTGCGTGTCATCTCGAAGAGAACTCGTCGTTTTCTAAGAACGACAGCAAACCGAATTTCGGAATGCGTATTTCGGATTACGAGGGCATTTTCGTTCTCTCACCAGGAAATGAAACCGACCCTTACATTTCTTGTTTTCGAGAAAATGTTACCTCCATTTGCTCCATATTTTTATATATCGACGACTTTTTTCATCTGCAAAGATTTAGATAAAAACAAAAAGAACATAAAAAGAGCCATCCTGATAAAGTTGATGGCTCTTATTTTTTAAACAGAATCGTTAGAATAAATCTTACCTCACAAGCGACCGATACCTCAATCGATGCGGCTGAACATCTCCCAAGCGTTCCTTTTTATTCTCTTCATATTCAGAGAAATTTCCGTCGAAGAAATATACTTGTGAATCGCCTTCAAACGCTAAGATATGCGTGGCAATCCGATCAAGGAACCACCTGTCATGGGAAATAACTACGGCGCAACCGGCGAAATTTTCCAGAGCTTCTTCCAGAGCACGAAGGGTATTTATATCAATATCATTTGTAGGCTCATCGAGCAACAAAACATTCGATCCTTGTTTTAAAGCGATGGCAAGATGAACTCTATTTCGTTCTCCACCGGAGAGGACTTCCATTTTTTTACTTTGATCTGTTCCGCTGAAATTGAATTTCGAAACATAAGCACGAGAGTTCAGTTTTTGTGTTCCGACAATCATCGTATCTGTTCCACCTGAGATCACATCATAAACAGTTTTGCCCGGTACGAGATCATCATGCGACTGATCCACATAGCCGATCTGAACCGTATCACCAACTTTGAATTCGCCTGAATCAGGTTTTTCCTGACCCATGATCATTTTAAACAAGGTCGTTTTACCGGCACCATTCGGTCCGATCACTCCAACAATTCCTGCTGGCGGTAAAGAGAAACTCAGGTTTTCAAAAAGTATTTTATCACCGTAAGCTTTAGAAATATTATTTGCTTCAATAACAACACCACCTAAACGAGGTCCCGGTGGAATGAAAAGTTCAAGTTTTTCTTCTCTCTCTTTTACATCTTCATTGAACATTTTATCGTATGCAGCAATACGAGCTTTCGATTTCGTATGACGACCTTTTGGTGACAAGCGAACCCATTCCAATTCACGTTGCAATGATTTCTGACGTTTGCTTTCCGTACGTTCTTCCTGAGCCAAGCGATTTGATTTTTGCTCTAACCAAGAAGTATAATTTCCTCTGTAAGGAATGCCTTCACCTCTATCCAATTCAAGAATCCAACCGGCTACGTTATCCAAAAAGTAACGATCGTGAGTTACTGCAATTACGGTTCCTGCATATTTTTGCAAATGTTGCTCTAACCACAATACCGATTCAGCATCGAGGTGATTGGTTGGCTCATCGAGTAATAGCACATCAGGCTCCTGCAACAATAATCTACAAAGAGCAATTCGACGTTTCTCACCTCCGGAAAGATTTGCAACGACAGATTCAGGATCGGGACACCGCAAAGCATCCATAGCAATTTCAATTTTATTGTCGATTTCCCATCCATTCGCTGCATCAATTGCATCTTGCACTTGACCTTGACGTTCGATAAGTTTATTCATCTCATCGTCGCTCATTGGTTCAGCAAATTTGTTGTTGATTTCTTCAAATTCTTTCAAAAGATCGACAACCTTTTGCGCGCCTTCCATTACGATCTCGCGTGCTGTTTTTGTTTTATCAAATTCCGGTTCCTGAGAAAGATAACCAACCGTATATCCCAGAGAAAAAACGACTTCTCCGGTGAAAGATTTTTCAATACCGGCAATGATTTTCATCAAAGTAGATTTTCCCGAACCATTTAAACCTAGGATACCAATCTTTGCCCCATAATAAAAGGAAAGATAGATGTCTTTCAATACCTGCTTTTGTGGTGGGTAGATCTTGCTCACACCAACCATTGAAAAGATTATTTTTTTATCGTCTGCCATACTTGTTTTTTTTCTAATTGAAAGAAGCTACCTCAGTAGCTTCAGAATTGTGAGAATGCCAGAGGCAAAATCGGTCGCAAATGTCGTTAAAAAAATGCAATTTCAGAAGCCTGAATTTTAAATAATGGGCTGAATTCACAATAAAAAGGGCTTAAAGGGTGCAATGAGTATTAAAAGGCATAATTGAGGTGAGCGATGACTAAAATAGCAAGGGAAAATAGCATTCGAATAGAGTAACAAAAATCCTGTTTTTAAGTAAGAATTAATACAAATTCCGAATACCAAAATGAAAAAATCCATTTTCCTTGCTTTAGCATTCATTATTTCAATCAATGCGCAATCTCAAAATGCCAAAATGAATTTCGGCTTAAAAAGAAAACTCATTGAAAAGGGCACTTCTGAAAGAGAAATCTCTGTTCTTGTAAAAGGAAATGTAGACATAATCAGAGCTAAAACAATAGCACTTGGCGGCGTCTTCAAAAATTCTGCAGGAGATATTGCTTCGATTCGACTTCCGCTCAATAAAATCGGAGAGCTTGGAAAAATTGCCGAAGTTCAAAGAATAGAAAGTAATGATTATAAACTTCAACCATTGAATGATCAGGCAATTCGGAACAATCATGCACTCGAAGTTCAAAATGGATTTGGCCTTCCTCAAAGTTATGATGGAACCGGTGTTATTGTAGGAATAATTGATGAAGGTATTGATTACACTCATCCTGACTTCAGAGATGAATATGGGCAAACAAGGATTAAATTTTTGTGGGATCAATCAATTGTCAATGCAAATCCTGCCACACAACCGCATCCCTACGACTATGGAAAAGAATTTATCGGAAATCAAATAGACACATCAACACAACATTTTGACAGACCTTATGGTCATGGTACACATGTGACAGGAATAGCTTGCGGAAATGGATTGGCATTGAACAATTACAAAGGCATGGCTCCTAAAGCAGATATGATAATTGTAAAAGCAAATTTAAATCAACCTGATAACGATTTCCTAAGTTCTTTAGTTGATGCTGTAAAATATATTTTTGATAAAGCAGACTCTTTAGGAGAACCTGTTGTAATCAACATCAGTCTGGGAACATATTTCGGTTCTCACGATGGAAAAGATATTCAAGCTCAATACATCGATAATCTCATCACTTCAGCACCTGGTCATGTAATTGTTTGCGCAGCAGGAAATGGAGGAACAGCTCCTCTTCATTTGGGTTATGATTTAAGTCCGGACACAAATTTTACATGGCTGCAATTCGGCTCCGACAACATTTACATTCAGGCATGGGGAGATTCATCACAATTTGAAAATGCAAATTTCTCCATTGGTTTAGATCGTGTTAGTCCTGATTTTCATAGTGTAGCTTCAATGCCCTTTACAAATATTTTAGAACACCTGGATTCGGTAATAATCGACACATTGTTCGATGGAACAAATCGACTTGGAACCATATATCGCTACTCGCAAAATTATGGAGGCCGTTATTCATTTGAATATGCAATTTACCCCGACTCAACGGTAACTATTAATGGCGCTGATACCAGCCGATATTTCTGGAACTTCAAAACCTTTGGTAGTGGAAGAATGGATGCCTGGAGTTATGATATGATCTTTGATAATCTACCTGACAGCTCTACACTTCCGGAAATATTAAGTTACAAACGACCGGATACGCATCAAACAATTGTAAGTAGCTTTTCTTGCAGTGATAAAGTCATTACAGTTGGTTCTTATATTAACAGAAATTTCTATACGAATTCAACCTTCACAATAACAAGAGATACAAATCTCACGGTTGGACAACTTTCAACCTTCTCAAGTCGCGGCCCAACAAGAGATGGCAGAACCAAACCCGATATTACTGCTACAGGAGAATGGGTTCTTTCAGCAGGAACACAAGAAGAACTAAGCATCCTATCTGCAACAGAACCGGGAAAAGTTGCGGCCGGAAAAAAACATAAGCGCAGCAGCGGAACTTCAATGGCTTCACCAATGGTTGCCGGTATTTGTGCATTGTATCTGCAAAAAAATCCGACTGCTACTTGGTCAGACGTAAAAACGGCTATACAGAATTGTGCGGACAATGACAATTTCACAGGACAACTTTTGCCCGACAATAATTGGGGATATGGAAAAGTAAATGCTTATGCTGCTGTCAAAGGATGCAATATAGGTGTGGACGAATTAATTGAAAACGCCGACTTTTCAATTTATCCTAATCCAACCACTGCAACGGTTAGTTTAAAATATGATTTAAGCAAATATTCTTCATACAATAAAGTAGTCCTTTCCATTACAAATTCTACAGGTGTACTGATGACAAATCTTCAACTAAAATCAAGCTCCAACAGCATTGAAATTCCAACAAATGAATTCAACGGAGGAATTTACTTTTGCACTCTTAAAATAGACGGTAAAGCTATCCTTACAAAAAAATTGGTAGTCCTTTAAAAAAAAGTTTCAGAATAGTTTATTTCCTTATACCTTCGCAACGGAGGAAAATTTTGTGTTCTTTAAAAAAGTAAATAACTATCTATCGCTTGTAAAATTCAGTCATACTGTTTTTGCAATGCCTTTTGCTTTAATCGGTTTCACTTTAGGTGTCACCAGGCCAGAGAATCATTTTGACCTGTTTTTACTAATGAAGGTCATTTTATGCATGGTCTTCGCACGTACTGCAGCAATGGCCTTTAACAGATATATAGATCGGCACATTGATGCAAAAAATTCAAGAACTGCAATTCGGGAAATTCCGAACGGAGTTATAAAGCCTGCTTCAGCATTACTGTTGGTCATACTTTCTTCTATTGCACTAATAGGCACTACCTACTTCATAAATCCAATTTGCTTTTACCTCTCTCCTATTGCCTTGATTGTTGTCTTAGGTTACTCGCTCACGAAACGATTTACGTGGTTGTGCCATCTTATATTAGGAATTGGTTTAGCGCTCGCTCCTATTGGGGCTTATCTTGCAGTTACAGGTAAGTTTGATTTACTCCCACTCTTTTTCAGCTTCACAGTATTGAGTTGGGTGAGTGGATTCGACATCATTTATGCATTGCAAGATGAAGAGTTTGATCGAAATTCAAAATTGAATTCAATGCCCGTTGCTTTTGGAAAAAAAGGCGCTCTAAATATTTCAATATTACTGCATTTTGCTTCAGTATGCTTTGTTTTTATTGCCGGCTTTTATTTACCCTTCGGAAATATTTATTGGTTAGGATTTATTATTTTCACAGGCCTGATCACCTATCAGCATATAATTATAAAACCCAACGACCTAAGTAGAGTAAATTTAGCATTCTTTACAACTAATGGAATTGCCAGTATCATCTTCGCCGTTTTTGTGATTGCGGATCTGGTGCTATGAGCTGGTGAGTAGTAATTGGTGAGTAGTGAGTGCTGAGTACGGAGCGTTTTTCATTTTTCATTTTTCGCTTTTCATTTTTCATTTTTCATTTTTCACTTTTAACTTACTTACCACCACTCACCTATTCACAACCAGCTGAATCAATTCCGAATTAATTCGAAGCAAATAAATTCCATTAGACAAATCAGGAACGTCAATTGAAATGACATTTTCATCCCTGTCTGAAAAAAGCTTTTCATTGAATACAACTTTTCCAAGCATATCAAGAATAACAATTTCTAGTTCATCCGAATTTCTGTCATTATATTTAATATTTAAAGGCCCTACTTCAGTCACCGGATTTGGATAAACACTAAATACAGATTTTCTGAACGTCACCGCTTTCACATCTGAATATTGAAAAACTCCATCGAAATCAGTTTGCTTCAAACGATAAAACGATCTGCCATGGAAAGGATGTTCATCCAAATACCCATAGTGAAGAGGCCTGTTACTATTTCCCGCTCCATTTATGTTCGCTAATGGCTCAAAATATTTTCCCGTAGAAGATTTTTCAAGAGTGAAATAATCATTGTTAATTTCACTCATCGTCAACCAGGAAATATTCACGACATCATTAATAATAATTGCATCAAAATTAACTAACTCTACAGGCAATGTTCCACAATTAATGTTTGTCATGATGTTAAAAGTATAACCATCACCTGACGAACCTAAAAACGGGTTTACGTTATTCACAGGACAACTAATATTGATCATTTTAACATAAGCATGCCCATCGTTAATGCCTCCTGAAAAAGGATTTACATTTGTCACCGGACAAGTGATATTCGTTAAACGCTGGAATGCATGACCATCATTGTTACCTCCGCTAAATGGATTAATATTAATATTCGGGCATGTTACATTCACTAAACGAACAAAAGCATGTCCATCGTTATTGCCTCCAAGATATGGGTTTGTATTAATAATTGGGCAAGAAATGTTTTCAAGCACCAATTGCGAATTGCCATCTCCATTACCACCTAAAAAGGG
>CAYHCU010000035.1:0-17665 GCA_964355035.1 uncultured Flavobacteriales bacterium
AGATCAGTATCAACAAAATTATATTTCATACCACCCTGCTCTATTTTGGCAACATCGAGCAAGTCTTCGACGACATTGGCCAAGTTGAGACTCGACTGGAAGACGCGACTGATAGGTTCGCGCTGAACTTCGCTCACTTTTCCATACGAACCTTCGAGGAACATCGAAGTATATCCTTTGATGGCGGTGATTGGCGTGCGGAGCTGGTGCGAAGCGAGTGAGAGAAATTCGGTTTTACGCTTGTCGACTTCTTCGAGTTTGGCGTTGGCGTCTTCGAGCTCTTTGTAGACATAGGCTTTGTCGAGCGCGACCGCAGTGACATCGGTGACACTCTTGATAGCGTCGAGTTCAGAGACAGAAAGAGAATTAAATTCTCGATTGAAACCAAAGAGTAGCGTACCGATCATCTTACTCTGCGTCATTAAAGGAAAAAGAAAGACGGTTTTGATGTTGGCTTCTTTTTTTATTATGGCAAGTTTGTCTTCAGCGATAAATCCTCCCCAAATATCATTCATGTCTTTGGTTGTAACCGAGATGTTGTACTTGAGAATATTATCAAAAAAAGGAATTTTGGAAATATTTAAAATCGGCGCGTCTTTGAATTTCAAATCAATTTTTTCTAAAATAGAAATCAATCTTTCTGACTTGGCAAAACGAAGCGGTTCGAGCGTGTCAGTTTTTTTGTTAAAAATAAAGATACCAGAAATTTCCAAATTTAGGTCTTTGCGAACAACATCAGAAACTTTGCTCGCCAATGCTTCTGGGTCGAGTTCAAGCAAACTTATTTGATAAAGTTTGCGAAGGAGTGAGAGAGTTTTGTTGATGACGGCAAGTTCAAGGTTGTGTTTGTAGAGGTTCTCATTTAAACTCTGTAAATTGTCACTATTAATATCTTTTTTATCCATTTTTTATTATTTCAACATTGTGGGTACATCTTCCTCTTTCATATCAGCAAGAATACTTTTCACGGAGTTTCTGCATACTTCCTGGGATGCCTTTCCAAAAAGACCTACATAGCGAGAAACCAAAGCATTTATAATTTGTTTACTGTCACCAACTAGAGACACAGCACCATTCTTTATATCAATAACATTAAGACCAACAACTTTTTTTGCCTCATCCCAAGCCATTGGCCCAATAATAAGTTCTTGTTCTTTTATAATTCTTTGTGAAATTTGGTCAAATGGGTTCATATAATTAATTTGATAGCTACTTAATTATTAGTCAGAATTTCTTATTTGATGGAAAGTAATCCCAAACATAATTAGACTGAGTGTCATTATTAAATATGAAGCTGAGTAAAGAAAATCATTTATATTACCAACATACCATATTCCTTTATTTGCTTCGTAAAGAAAGAAAAAATCAGAGAAATACTGAAAAAGAAGGGCAAATATCAAAAATAAAATAGGCTTCTTCATAATGCCTCCTAAAACATTTCTTGTTAGGAAAAGTGCCATAATAGCCATAGAGACATAAAAAGCTTGTCCTAATGGGTACCCAAAATCAAGAAATATTTTAATTTTATTTGACCAATCAAACTCATAACCTTTCAAAAAAAACATATACGAGCCGATCAATATAATTGCAGGTATAACAATTATCCAAGCCTTATTTTGCATTTTTTGAAGTGATACCCTAATTCCACTAAGCTTCGAGAGCAGGACTATTCCGTAGATATATGAGATCACGCTTCCAAAGAAACCTATATCTCCAATTGAAGGGTAAGCTGGAGATTCGACATTATAAAAGTATACATAGTAACTGCTATATGATTGACCGAATGTTTGAAGTAATAAACCGAAGGAAAATGCCAAAAGTGCTCTTCCGAGCATGCTTTTATATCCTCCCCATCTATGTGAAATAGTGAACCCAACAATAGCACCATAAAATGCGAGTATTTGATATGTGGCACCCCAAAGTTGACGCATATTTCTAGTTGTCTCAATATCAAAACTTTTTATATATATCCACCAAGCAGTAAACGCCAAAAAAATTATTAAAGGAATGATTATTCCGAAAATGTGTATTGTGCGAGATTTCATATATCTATTATATCAAGTTTAAATTACTTAACAACTACAATATGTTTCTTTAAAAAATTTACAGGGTGGTATGTTTTCTTGGATTGACGCAAATTGACCAAACCAAGGTCTTGTTCAAAATTGGTGTATTTTTTACCCATAGCAAGCAATACCTTACTACTTTCTTGAACCATATATGAGTAAATACCCTTGTAACTATTGTCCCCTTTCATAAAGTGACAAGTGGAGTAATCCCCTTCTTCCAGCTCATTAATTATATAGGCAACAAGCTTACCTTCCATAAAAACACCCAAAGCCACGAAGTGGTCACTTAATATTTCTTGTGTAAAAAAACGATTCACTGCATCTGATAGATGTGGGAGTAAGTCTTTATTTTGGGAAATTTTATTTTGTGCCCAAACATTCGTTAATGTAGAAATATGATTTCTGTCTTCTTTGTTATTAAGATCCATAACGCGAGAAGTAACGATCTGTCCGTACGATTCAACAAATCTTCGGTAAAAACTAGCATGTCCGCGAAGTTTTGAATTTTCATATGTAGAAAGTAACTCAAGACTTAGAATATAATCAAAATGATCTCTATCCTCAATAACAGCATAAATATCTTTATCAATAGTTAAAATCGAATCTTCAGGAACGAGTTTAAGTTCGGGTTTTAAACCGTGCTTGTTTGAATATTCTAAAAGTTCAGAAGTAGTTTTATCTACTATATTATTCCCCAAAAAAGACAAAAATGGGTCGCCTGTTAGATAGTCAGTGAATCTAACTACGAGATTATCATTTAATAGTGAAACTTGCATTTCATTTTTAACATCCCACGACCACATACTCACAAAATTAAAATCAGAGTACGGCGGAAACTGTTTTGTGATTTTTTCGACTTCTTCTTTGTCGCTGAGCTCGATTGGCTTAAAGTCCGGAAACTGGGGTATCATGCGGATTATTATACCATATAACCACGGCAGATAGAAGTACAATCAATATAATCAAAGGGGTTTTATTAACTTTATTTCTCGTATTAGGAAATTAAAATTTTTTCTATAGTCAAGACCAGACATTACAGAGTAACTTATTACAGTTTTGAATATTTGCATTAATTCCTCTTTTCTTTTTTCTTTCACAACATTAGTTATCTTTAGCAAGCTTTTAAAAAGAGTGGCGGTGGGTGAAAAACTTATTTCGAGAAAACCGTCAACAACCGTTTCGTAACCACCATTATCCTCAACTGTAATACCGGATTTGTTTTTATCAAGAGAAATTATTAAAGAATGGGTTATTCTGTCGTGTGGCAAATTAACTTTATCTCTAGTTATGACATCAAAATATATTAACATTTGTTCTTTTTTCCCAAGTTCAAATAATTCATTTTTATCCATGTGCATCTTGCTAATAAATAAATCGTTAACGATACCATATTTCATAAAGAAATCTTTAAATTCTAGATATGTACCGACTCTGATATTGAAATAATTTCTCATGTTATAATTGAGTATGTTTCCGTGTTTTGTAATATAGGTGGTTTCCTCTGTCACAATTTGCCATCCATTTTCTAAAAAAAGTAGGGCAAATGTAGTTTTTCCACCTAAAGATGAATTAGTGATAAGGATATTATTATTTCCATTACTTACCAATCCACCATGAATAGCGTATATATCGCCATATGATAAATATGGCGATAATAATAAAATATTAATCATGGTCAAAGCCCTTTTTTCATCCTTTACTACGAGCAAGCATTCATTAGATTCTGTATTATAAATATAGTAAAAATGATCGTAACATTTAATTATATAAAACTTATTATCATAAGTGCATTTAACACTGGATGTATCATGGGTTGCTAAGTTAAATTTTTTTATATCACTATTCTTTGACCATACCATATACAGAAATACAGATTCTATCCTTTGAAAAATATCTTCATTTTCTAAAACAAAAGCACTGACGGTGGTATGACTTTTATCTTGCGAAGGTTTTAGAAGATCATTGAAAGTACTACTGAATTCCATCAAATGATCAGAACACAAAACATAATTGCAAGTAATATTTGTTCTTAAGTTATCACTTATCAGTGTATGAAATGTATGGTTTAAATCATTTGTTATGGTTTTGATACTAGAGCTGAATATTTCGGATAATTCTATACTTAAGGTTAAATTATTCATAGCAACTTTAATTATTGATTATATTTATTTATTACATTATATGAAAATAACCTATCAATTAAACTACCTTTATCTACCATTTTGTTTTCGGGATTATTCTGGTCAAAAATTTCTTCCATGACATTATTGTTAATATAATTAAATTTGCTGTAAAGTAAAACAACATTAGGTATTTCCAATATTTCTGGAAAAATTATAGCGGTGTAATTTAGAGTGAAGAATACACTTCTATCAAAACCATATTTTACAGAGTCTTCATATATCTTTTCAATATTAATCCGCTCGAAATATTTTTGAATAAATGTATATATATCAACAAATTTATATAGATCTAACACTTTCCTTTTTTTTACAATGTCTAGCAAAGCAGCATCTTTGTAAAGGTGACTACACAAATGAATAAACAAATGTTCTTCTACTAAGGAATAAATTGAAAAATTACCATTAATAGGAAGAAAAGTGCGTTCTTCTAAAAAATAATCGACTGCGCTACACAAAGAATTTGGTGTCCAATCTAGTGAGAAATTGACATCTACATCTATAGTTTTAACGGTTTCCTTATTAATTATTTTAATAAAAGGAAACATCTCTCCTCGAGTGTTCATATTTTTTATAAGTGTATCCTGGTCAGCCTCATTAATGACATCTTTTTTGTAGTCATATTTCCCTTGCAAAAACCCTAAATCATTTAGTGCGTCTTTGGCTTCCAAAATTGATTTTTTCGATACTAATATATCAATATCATTTGAGACCCTAGCGCCTATCGGATAAATAGTGTTAGACAAAATTGCCCCCTTTAAAAAAACATGCTTTATATTAGCTTCGCATAATTTCGAAGAAATAATTTTAATATATTCTCTTTGCAAATTTGTTCTTATAACTTGAGACTCATGAATCATATATGTTGTAAAAAATACAGGAAAATCTAGCTTCCTTACATCAATTGAGTTCATGATCTCGTATGCAAGTCCACTAACACGGTGATAACACAGGTACCCCAAAACCTCGATCCAATTTATAGTCTTATCGTCAAGCATCTCTAATAATTTATCTATTTTTTTATTGCCATGTTTTACTAATTCTAGTACAATTTTGTGTTCTTTTTTCATATAGTTTTAAATTTTTATTTTATTATGACACCTCAAAGTATGTATTAGCAGTACATCCTACATCTTTTTGTACTGGAAAATTTTTATCTAAGATATTCCAATCAGATTCAGAAAGCATAAAATTGTTCACATCCAAAATTTCATCAATATGCTTTTTCTCTGAGCTTTTAAAAACAATAGAAACACCATCTTGCTGTAGGAGCCATTTAGCTACAATTTGAGTGTTTGATTTATTATACTTTTGAGCCATTTCGTCTAGAAGTTGATATGTGCCAGTGCAATAATTAGGATCTGTAGCTCCCGGATACGAAAGTAGAATAGGTCTCCACGCTATGAACTTAATGTCATTTTTTTTACAATAATCTATTATACCCTTTCTTTGCGATTCTCGACAGACTAAATTATATTGATTTTGGACCGCATATACTGGTTTATTAAGTAGTTGGGAATACTTTTCTATTGTATTAATTCCAACATTACTTAATCCCACATGTTTTATGAGACCGATGTCCATAAGTTTATTCAAAGCTCTCGCAATATCTTCTATTGGAATAAGTGGATTTTGTTTATGAATATAAAATAAATCAATATATGACACATTTAGCCTTTCTAGCGATTTTATACAAGATTGAATAATATCGTCATAAGAAAGATTGTATTCCCGAACTTTAGTTGCTATAAAATATCTATCTCTAGGAAACTGCCTTATTGCATCACCGACTAGTAACTCTGTTTTGCCTGCAGCATAACTTTCTGAGGTATCAATATGAGAAATACCCTTAGTAATTGCATACTTAATAGCGTTAATATCTCTTTCGTCGTTATTATCTGGATTTGCCTCAACATCCCCTCCCATGTGCCATGTTCCTAGAAAAATTTTTGGATGATGATTGTTATGTATTGTATTCATAAAAAAACTAAATATACAGTTATTTATAACTAGGGGGTACCTTGCAGTCACGTTCTTCTGTTTTTCTCATTTAATTATATTAAATATTTTATTTCTATCTCCTCCATACAGATCAACAACTTCCAATAACAATCTAAACGCTTCTCCATTTTCAATATTTTTCTTTGCCAACAAATATCCCTCCTTTAATGAATTAACTTTTCCGGCCACTAAAATAATTGGTGCCGCATTTAGACAGATAGTTTCAATATGACTTTTTAAACCCGTGCCACTAAGTACTCTTAGAGAACATTTTATATTATCAATTGGATTTTCCTTTTCGGCTAATTCTTTTAAATTACTATTTCTGAAAAAAGGAAACTCATCTATTATGTTAGCTGATACTATTTGTCCAACTTTGTAATTTTTCATACCAACGATATTAATATGTCCAGATATGGAGAGTTCGTCTAAAAAATGTACCCCGTCCTCACTAGACGAATAGACTAAAATATTTTTAAAACCATATTCCTTGTAAACCTCTAAAGATAATTTAATATTAGGGTGTGATAAACCATATACAAGAGTATCAATTTGCACTGGAAAGCTAAGCCCAGCCAAAGCAAAACTCATCGCGTGCGGTGCAAAAAATATACCCCTGTATATATCCGCAAGCCTTGGAGTTGTATCCTCAATTGAAAAAAAAGAAATCCTCTTCTCTTTCAAGATTTCTACTTTTTCTATAAATGGAATATTTATATTTATACCTACCAACTCTAAAAAATCAGAGGAACCTGTTTTTGATGATGTCGAATGAGAACATGCTTTTGCAACATATGCACCGCAGGCAGCAGCGACAAAACTAGCAGGTGTAGTTATGTTTATAGTTTTAAAACCTTTTTTTCCACTACCAGCTACGCCGACCAATAATTCATTATCTGGTAGTGTAATTTTTTGTTTTTTTAGGACACCATCTAAGGATAAAGAAGCGTTAATTAAACCTTTTACTTCAGAGACAGAAGGGCCCTTGATCATTATTCCACTAAGTAGCATTGTTAATAGATAAGTTCTTTTCTGTAAATCTTTTTCATTCAATATTTCCAACATGGCCTTTTGCGCTTCAAATTCATCAATCGATAAACCAATATTTAGTTTGTAAAAAGTTTCGTACGGTTCTCTATTGTTTTCACAACTTAAAATAGTATTGTACATAATCTTCAATTAAAAAAACCATTATTTTAATAAATTATATCAGAACGATGTATTTGAGTATTTTCCAACAACTGAATTACCCCAAATATTACCATTAAAAAGTAATTTTGTAAAATAATTTCGACTTTACTTGTGCCATTAATCAGAAGTACCCTTTACAAAACCAAATCATATTGGTAATAGTTTTCATGAGGCAAAAGTATCGAAAGAGTCAGGAATTGTGTATTTGAATATTAGAGAATTTGGTATTTTATCATCATTTTTGTCTTGAATTTGCTTATCTTTAAGTAAATAACTATACTGATAGAGTTGGAATTAATCAGATTTACATCATTGACATTATTTCATGAGATGCTATAATAATTTAAATTCATTAAAAAATATAATCATGGAAAACATAGAATCTAATAAAAGAATCTTGACTGGAATCAGACCTACCGCAACCCTGACTATTGCTAATTTGATTGGTGCTGCATTTCCATTGTTGGAATTGCAGAAGCTAAATGAATCAAGCGAAATTTTAGTTTTCGTTGCAACTCTTCATGGTCTCACAGATCACGAACCTGAACAGTTGAAGATAGGCGATATCGTGAAAGACTATATCGCTTTGGGGTTAGACCCATCGAAAATAGTTATCTTTGACCAACTCGGTCTTCGCAAAGAGGTTGCTTTGCTTAAACTTTATCTAGAGCGTCACATTACCGTTTCTCGTGCGACTCGCGTGCCAACCTTGAAGGACAAATTAAAAGATGGGCAAACTCCAGAACAAGCAACCGTACTCCTTATGGCATATCCAATTATGATGGCAGTTGATATACTCTTACAGGATGCTCGCTTGGTTCCAGTAGGAAAAGATCAATTTTCTCATATGGAAGTTGCTCGCGAACTTGCCGATGCTTTTAATAACAAGTATGGCAATGGCGGAAAAGTTGTTGTCCGTCCAGAAACCATGAACCTCGACGAGCCGGTAAACATTTTATCACTAACTGGGGACGGTAAAATGAGCAAAAGTAAACCGGAAGGAGCAATTTTTCTTAATGATAGTCCAGAAGACATCAGAAAGAAAATGAAAAGAGCTGAGACTGCTATCGAAGGGCAAAAGAGTGAAAAGCTCGACAGTCTTGTTGCTATTGTGAAAGCCATCGCTCCAGAAAGAGGAAGTGAAGTTGATATGCTTATCAAACAGCATCTCAAAGGTGAAAAAGTAATGGGTAAATTCAAAACACTTGTTGCTGATATTGTCATTGAGTTTACTACTTCTTTCCAAAATAGACGCACACAAATTTCAGACGAACAAGTGGCGGAAGTTTTGCAAAGAGGAATCTCTATTGCTCGCTCAAATGCCAGTGTGGTGATCCAAAGAGTTGAAAAAGCCATGGGTTTTGAAGAAGATTAAGTTTTTTTTAACAAACTGAAATACAGAAACACTACAATCTTATGTTGCAGTGTTTTTTATTTTTCAGGGCCTCCTTTGCGTGAAAAGAATTCTTCATATGTATTAATTTCTTTATCATATCTTGACTCCTCCCAAAGAGTTTTAATTTCAATAAAAAACCTTAAATAATCATATTTCAACTTTCCCCACCGTTCATAATCTATTGATAAATTTTCAAAGGCATTTTTTGCCTCATTTAATTTGTCAGGACTCCAATTAGAAGCAAGTACCATCATTTGTAAAATAACATCTTCATTTCTTCTTCCACACTCGATGATTTTTCTATGCAATTCCTCTTTATTGTCTCCCAGATTTATTGAAGAATCTGGAATGCTTTTTGACATTTTAACATAAGGGAAGAAGCCACCAATGAGCTTCCCATGCAATGCCCCAATTTCAGCATCATGTCTAACTAAACTGTCCAGACCTCCTATTTTTAGTTTCATTCTATTTAGTGCTATTCTCGCTAAATGAGGGTGATGGTGCTCTTCCAATCCTAATGGAACTATTACTCCTCGTTTTTTATCCCTTACTATCGGTAGTATAATGTCTGTCATTGTATATGTCCTACTTACCATTTTTGAGAAGTCGTTTCCAAGTAATTGTAGTCTTTTATACGTATCATTAGTGATTTCTGTTTTTTCAAGCAAATCGCTAGTACTTAAAACACTAGAAATAAGTGAAAATATTCGGGAATGATCATGGTGGTTATGTGTTCTAATCTCACCGTTTTTTTCATCAAAGCCTAATTTTTTAATAAATGATATAAATTGATGAGAATTTTTTATAAGTTCATTTAATGACTTTTGTCTTGAATTTAATGCACTTAATTCAGAAATAATTATGTGAGTATAAATACCTGTTATTTTTTGAAGCTCAAGTACTCTAAAAATTGAACACAGTGTGCCAGCGGTTGGAGAATTAGTTGGACCGAACCCAGTAACTATAGCCAACTCGGTTTGTGGAATTTCGTTAAAAATATCTACATTGTCATAGCATAAGTATTTTGAGTTAAGTTCGTTGTTCTTACCGTATCCGTGTAGCGAGAAATTATTTGGAAACCTAATATAGGCGGAGCTTTCGATTATTTTGTTAAGTTTTTTGTTTGAAAATCCCAAATCTTTTATAATATGTTTATAATCATTTGCAACTTCCTCAATCGATTTATTCTGTTTAAGAGCTATTTCCATTAATTCTTCATTAGACAAAGTGAAATTGGTTTCCATGATTTATTAAAATATTTTAAATTTATAATAATTATACAAGGTCGGTGTACGATAATTGGGATACCTTCCAAAGTGTGTTTTGGTTTAAAAATTTATTTTTATTGTAATCTAAAAAATTTAGTTTCTTCTCCGTTGATTATAATTATTTCTCCATCACTTAGTGTTTCGTATGGTATATTATTCTTTTCACAATATTCAATTTCTTTGTCTGTGTCAGCTGACTCAGAGTGGTCTGATTTATAGTGAACAGCTATATTGTAGTCTAATATTCCTAATCCATCCCAACTAAAATCTTTTTTGTATCCGTCTGGGACTATTGATGGATCGTCAACTATTTCTAACCCTTTCATTGAGTTAGAAAGAATAACTACACCGGCACTAAAACCTGCATATATAATTTCATCTTTCAAAATCATCTCTTTAATAATTTCACCAAAACCACTTTGTTCATAGGCACGCTTAAGCACAAAGGTATTACCTCCATAAACCCAAACTAAACCAAAATTAGCAAGATGTTTCTTGAGTTCTTTTGATTTTCCAAAATAGTTTCTTAGATCAATTTGTTCTGGATTAAAACCTAAGGATTTTAGTCCATCAAATTGTTCATTAAGGCTCTTGTTGACCCTTTCTTTATCACCACTCCAATCTACTGCATTCATAATTACCCCAACTCTTTTATTACTAGAACTAAGTTTTACTAATTCGTCTGTATAATTTCCAAATTTATATGATGATAAATATAATTTCATACATTTATTATACTATTATTTATAAAAAAAATATTATTAATTCAAATACTTTCTATTGCAAATGATTATTTGAAAGAATCACCCCACCACAAGCGGTGAGTAATTTGCTTGATTAAAAAAACGTCAAATAATCTTTAAAAACCAATCGCCTTTTCGACTTCTTCTTTGTCGTTGAGCTCGATTGGCTTAAAGTCCGGAAACTGGGGTATCATGTGGAATATTATACCATAGAATGCATGGATAAGTGACAGGTGTTATTCTTCACATTTTGTGCGCATTGTCTCATTTCTGACGCTTTTTCCGTTCCTGTCGAAAATGATCCATCAGACCTATTTAGGTGACCAACGGGGTAAGCAGTAATTAAATTGGAGAATGAGTGTCTGACGATTGGGGTACCTTGCAGTGTTCACCAAAGTTCGTGGTTTGTATGGACAAGTGTATACCACTTATATCTATTTTGTCTTTTCCAAGAGGAAAACTGCTTCTTCATTTTTGGGAGTATTTTTGTAATCTTTGGCGCAGAATACTGAATAGTAATTTTTGTCTGTAACCATCTCTTTTGTCAGTGATGTTGCCAGAATTGTTCCCTTTGGCAAGAATTCAAAGTTTTTAAACCTTCTTGTAAGCTGATAACCTTCTGGCAAAACGACACCTTTTACTGCTTTATACCTTTCGATTCCTTTGGAAAAAGTTTTTTTAGAAATAAGGTCAGTCATCTTTAACTTTTGCAACATACTCAAACAAAAAGCGAGTGTGTTTTCCTGTGCCTCCTTTCCGTTATGATATCCGCATTCGAAACCTATTTTCTTACTGCTGGTTTTACCAAAACTAACCACAGGCTTCCCTATCTGCACCTTGTGAATATCCTGAATGACCGGCACACCTGTTATGCGATGAACTGCTTTTGTTGACGCAACACCAAAAGTAACAATCATCGCCAATGATTTTTGAGAAGTACTGTGAAAATCTAAAAGGTATTCACATTCGTTATATATTTTCCTTAGCTCGGCAACCGGGCGTACTTCATATAAAGGGGATTTTTTATTTGGCAAACCCTTAATGCGATTCATATTGCAATCTTTAAATCTCATCCCGTCTTTGGAGGCTTTTTCATTCTGGAGAATGAAAAGTAACTTTCCTCGTGTGAGAGCATTTTTATTTTTTAAAAAAAGTTGTGGAATGCTTAAACCGCATGGCTCATTTCCATGCGTCATCATCAAAATACCTACGGTCGGCCCCTTTTTACCTGAGTCTAATTCGTAGACTCCGGAAATGTCTTTGTGGGTGGCATCTGCTATTATGCTATATATTTTTCCATAAAAAACCGGAGAAAAATTCTCCGGTGATAGTAGCTTAATTTTATTAAACCAAAATGCTCCACAATTCAAGATCTATGAACACACCATTTTGTATTCCAGCATGTCGTAGTGTCCCCTCCATTTCAAAACTAAGTCGTTTGGGAACTGAGCAACTACGCACATTTCTTGGGTCAGCTCTAATAACAATGCGGTGTAAGTCACAATGATTCTTTCCAAAATCAATGAGCGCTCTGGCGACTTCAGTAATAATTCCTCTACCTTCGTATTCTTTTGAAATCCAATAACCAATTTCACCGTTTTTGTTCTTCGTGTCAATAGCATGATAACCGGCTGAACCAATTTGGATGTCATTGTAATAGATACCAAAATCATAAGTATCACCATTTTCAAATCCATCCAGGACTTTTTTAAGGTAATCTGCGGAATCATTTACTGTTAGAGAACTATCTACGAAAGGTAACCATTTTCGCAAATGTTCGCGGTTCTGATCGACAAGTTTAGATAATTCTTCGGCCTCAGTAACGGCTCGTATTTTAAGTGACAGACATTCGTCTATTACTATTTTCAAAAGTTCTTTTCCCATGGCTTTTATTTTATTTATACCACAGAATTTTGAAATTGCAACTATAGGAGCACGGATCCAAGCATTAAACACAACATCTAGGAACGTCACACGACCACATACCCACAAAATTAAAATTAGAGTACGGTGGAAACTGTTTTGTTATTTTTTCGACTTCTTCTCTGTTGCAGATATTGTGTTGAATAATTAAATAATAGAAATTACTAAATACACGTAGTATACTTTCAGTATGAAAAAACAAATCGTAGTAATTCACGGCGGGTCAACTTTTGATACATATGAGGAATATTGGAAATATCTTCAGTCGTGTGAGCTAACGATAGAAAAATTGAACCGCAAAGATTGGAAAGATTTTCTAGCTTCTGAACTTCCGGATTTTGAGGTAATATATCCAAAAATGCCAAATTCAAAAAATGCCAGATACCCTGAATGGAAATTGTGGTTTGAGAAATTATTTTATTTATTGAATGACGACATTGCTCTTGTTGGTCACTCTCTCGGTGGTATTTTTTTAGCAAAGTATTTAACTGAAAATATATTTCCGAAAAAAATTTCCTCACTTCATTTAATTGCCGCGCCGTATGACGCAGAAACAATCAAAGAATCTCTTGCTGATTTTGCCTTACAAAAAAGTGTTGAGGATTTGAGTAATTGTACTAATAAAATTTTTCTATACCAAAGCAAAGATGATACCGCCGTGGCTTTTGCTGATGTGGAAAAATATAAACGCGATTTACCACTTTCAACACTACAGGTTTTTGAAAATAGAGGACATTTTACGCAAGAAACTTTTCCCGAACTTATAAATAACATTAAAATAAATTAGCGACCCAGAAATTTAATTTGCATAAAAAAAACCACCTTAATCAAAAGATGGTTTAAAATCAAGAAATCGCCAGTAAGACTCCCCCCGCAACCATTATCGCCACGGCGACAAATTTGAAGATCAAGGTTTTGCGAGACAAGTCTTCGCTAATGTACTTTGGCAAAAGTTTTGTCAGAATAATACCGATAACTAAGACATAGAAACCTTGGATAGCCTCGAGTGCCGAAACTGTCGCAACTGCAATTTTAAGCGAGGCGTACGAAAATGCGAGCGTCGCAAGGACATTGAGGACTTCATTCAGCACATTTACTTTCCAAACAGTCGCGCTGTTTTTGCGCATCATTTCCGTAAAATCATTTCGGAATGACGGCAAGAACGCGAGCACAACAAGTGCGGTAAGTCCCATGCCGATATACATCCAAAACGACGAGATAAAGAATTCACTCATGCCAATTATTCCATTGGTGCCAAATGACTCGATGCCAAATGTCGACTTTTTGAAGAAGACGAGACCGAGCGAAATGATGAACGAAGCCAAGATCATATAGCCAGCTTCTTTTCTGAAAGCAAACTTTTTGTTTGGATTGTACGAGAGCAATGCGCCACCGATGAGGATGAGTGCAATTGCGACCACACTGCCAAAAGCCAAAATTTCACCAAGAAATATCACTCCCAAAATATAGGTAAACAAACCGATAAACTGGAATAGTGGTGTCACGCTTGATGTATCTTCGCCTTCAAGAGCATTGAAGTAAAAATACACCCAAGAAACTTGAAATACTCCGGAAAGGAGCAACATGGCGATATTTTTCATCGGCAAGGCAACGGTGTTTCCACCAATTGAAAGCCAGACGAAAATGATAAAGGCAATAATGAACGAGAACAGTCCGAAGAATGTCCAGGCAGATTTTGAGGTCGCGACTTTGGTTACCAAAAACTTATCAACATAGTTGACGATGGCGTACAAAAGTGGAGCAACGACGGAAGCTAAGAGGATTGGGTTCATGTTTATTGAATATTCTCTACTGGATACCTCGTTCCACGCATAATAAAGTTGATCTCGACATCTTTGAGGCCAAAAATATCTTTGAAATACGAGATGACAAATTCCTGATCGAGCCCGTTGCGACAAGTGTAAATGTCGGCACTGACAAATCCCCTTTTAGGAAATGTGTGCACGGCGATGTGGCTTTCGGCAATGACGACGAAACCACTCCAACCACCCGGATCTTTGATGCCGTTGTCCGGAGCAGAATAAACCACTGCTTCGGAAAGCAGGTGCATACCAAGCTTGGCTGGTAATTCTTGAAGCGACTTCATAACCGCATCCCTGTCGTTGAGTTTGCTGTAATCTCCGCCGTAACCATCGATGGTAAGGTGTTCACCGAAATTTGTAGTTTCCATATATGGCATTATTATATATTATTTTTGTGAATAGTCTATGGAAATAGTCTAAAAAGCCGGAGAAAAATTCTCCATTTTTGCTTGACTAAGTGTGTATTTTCTGATATAATATAAAAAACTTAAAAACTAAATCAGCTATGGAAAAAATCAAAAGTCTCCTCAAAGACTCTTGGCGGTCGCTAAAGATGAGTTTTGCCTTTTCAGGTGGAACAACTACTTTACTAATAATCTCGACCATCATTGTCAGCATCTTGCCAGTATGGCAAGCAAAAATTATGGGCGACTTGGTAAATCAGGTTGTCAAAAATTTATCTATCGCAAAAGTAATTGGCACCGGACTTCTTGGCGTCATTGCTATGTATGCATTTCTTTGGGCTTTCACTAGGATTGTTGGCGCAATAAAACTATATGTTTACAAAAAATGGCATATGGACGCAGAGCTAGGGCTTGAGATTATTGTAATGAAAAAACGAGCTGAAATAGACCTGGGTCACTATGAAAATCCTGACTTTCAAAATCTACTGTACAGAGCGTTTGATCGAAGTATATGGCCAGTTTTTGAGCTTTTAGAAATTCAATTTCAAAGCTTTGGAAGCATTGCCACTCTTATTCTCACCTCGTTTATTGCATTCAACATTTCTCCGCTTGTTTACCTAATTATCGTTTTAACTTCAATTCCTATGTTTGTTGTTAATTTGAAATATGGAAGCAAAGCCTGGACAGTATTGGCAGAAAACAGTCAGAGACAAAGAAAGTACCACCACTTAAGAAGCCATATTAATAATCGCGTAGGTGTCACTCAAACTAAATTACTACAAGCATCCGATAAAATTATTGGTGAGGCAGAATCTATCCTCTCCGATTTTCGGCGGAGTCAATTAAAAATTGATAAAGCGAGTACTATTTGGTCGTCAATCGCGAGTGTTATTTCTGCAATTGGTGTTGGTTTTGGTTTTTACTTAATTATTATTAAAGTAGTCGGTGGTGAGACAAGTATTGGTTCGATGGTGTTTTTAACAAGCATCCTTGGTCAACTTGTTGGTTCTATCAATGGAATCTTTAGTGATATCTCAAGAATGTTTGAGAGAGACTTATATGTATCTGATATTTTTAAAGTATTAGATACAAAGCCATTTATTAAACGTTCAAAGAAACCAATTCGCTTACATCTTTCAGGTGCGCCAGAAATTGAATTTAAAAATATTTGGTTCAAGTATGATGGCCGAGAAGATTGGATATTACAAAATATCAATCTTAAAATTATGCCCGGTGAAAAAATAGCTCTTGTTGGTGAAAATGGAGCGGGTAAATCTACATTAGTAAAATTGCTTGCTCGTATTTATGATCCAACGATAGGCGATATTTTTATTAATGGTGTAAACCTGAAAGATATTGATCCTGATGAATGGAGTTCGTATTTAGCAGTCTTGCTTCAGGATTATAAAAATTACGACTTTACTTTAAATGATTCTGTTGCAATGGGACAACCTAACACAGATTTAAATAGAAGTAAGGTTGAAAATTCTGTTCGGTTTGCGGGAGCGGAAGATTTTATATCTTCGTGGAAAGATGGTTTTGATCAACAGATAGGTAAGGAGTTCGATGGTGGTGTTGAACCATCAAAAGGTCAAAATCAGAAAATTGCCTTGGCTAGAACAATTTATCGAGAAGGTTTTGTGACTGTACTTGATGAACCAACCGCAGCAATCGACGCTTTGTCAGAAAGTCGCATCTTTGAACAAATGGAGCAGGCCACAAATGGCAGAACACTTATTGTTATTACCCATCGTTTTAACACAACGCAAACAGTCAACAGAATTATTGTCCTAGACAAAGGAACAATTGTTGAACAAGGTAATCACAAAGAGCTCGTTTCAGCCAATGGCTTGTACTCAAAAATGTTTGAAGTCCAAGCGAAAGTATTCCGTGAAGCTGAAGTTGAAGTTGAAACAGAGGATGTGGATGTAGAAATCCCATAACAATAAAATTAGTAATCCGGTAGTAGAAATACTATCGGATTTTTTTATCAAATAGAAATTACTCGAATTTTTTTAATAACTCTTTCGCTCTCTCCACAATCCGATCACCTATTTCTCCCCAATCAAAATACTGTTTATAGTCATCGGTACTTACGAGCTTAATTTCAGTGATGTCACCAGCTGGATCCGAAACAAATGGTCCGTATGGTTTTGCTGTTGCAACATATCGGAGCTGGTAAATATATGAACCGTCACGATTATCAATCACTTTTTGATAACCAACTGGTAAAAATGAAACGACTTCCATATTTGATTCTTCTTGAATTTCACGAATCAGAGTCTCTTCAAATTTTTCACCTTTCTCAATACTACCGCCTACAAGTCCCCAGTGATCCTTTTTACCATGATAGACGATTACAATTTTACTATCGTCACAAAAGCAAACCGCATAAGTTTGCTTACATTTTTCGTACGGCAAATGGTCAAACGAATCAGCGTCTTCATATTCTAGAGTATATTGAACTCCTGAATAACCCAAATATGGTGATGAAATTTTCATAAATTTTTTTTAAAAGTATTAAGCCGGAAATTTTTTACGGATTTTTTTACACCCCCTCTCCCCTCAGCTCCTCGACAATTTTGCGGGCTTTGCTGGAAAGTTTTTTGGGAAGTTCGATTTCGAGTTTGACCATAAAGTCACCGCGACTGCTTTTGCCGGTCGGGA